>JBJKSL010000035.1:0-3018 GCA_046704145.1 Phycisphaerae bacterium | reverse complement strand
TTTCATTGATGATTTCGAGCAGGCCTCGCCCGCTGGTCAGGATGTTGTGAGCGTAGCGGGCCAAGCGGGTCTTGTCAGCCGGAGAGTCGCCCGAGGCAGCGTCGCGAAGCAGGTCGGCAAAGCCGATGATCGACGTCAGCGGGGTACGCAGTTCGTGGCTGACGTTGGCGAGGAATTCACTCTTGAGTTTGTTGGACTCGTAGAGGGCGACGTTGGTCTGGGCCATCTCGCCGAGCTTGGCATCCAGCGAGCGGTTGATGGTTTCGAGCTCGACACGGGAGCGTTCGAGCTGGCTGAGCATGTCGTTGAAGGAGTCGGAGAGCTCTTCGAACTCATCCCCTGTGGACAGATCGGCTCGGGCGGAGAGGTCGCCGCCGGCGATGCGTTCCGCACAGGCTTTGAGCTGGCGGACCGGGGCGAGGATGAGCTTCTGCGAGATCAAGTAGAACACGAGAATGGAGAGGAAGCCAGCGAGTAGGCCGGCGAGTACCACGATAGCACGCACGAGCACCAGCAGGTCGCTGTTGTTTGCCAGGGTTCGCTTCACGTCGATAAGGCCGACAAGCGGTCGGCGGTTGAGGCCCTCCTTGACGCCGCGGATGGCGAGTATGCAGCGGTAACCGCCGGGACGTCCGTCCAGGGTTATGGATTCCTCGTTATGGCTGTCGTCGCCCTGCATTTTCTTGATGGCGTTAACGAGATTGGTATCGGCAGGGTCGTAGCTGAGGGCTGCGGTGAGGGCGAATCTGGCCCGAGGCATCAGCAGACGCGGCTGTTGAGCGAGGAAGTCTTGCACATCCGGAGGCAGCGCGTGGTAGCCGGCGATCATCACACGCACGGTGGTCGAAGCCTGGGCCATCAGCGAGGCGGCTCGGAGGGTGCGCGTGAGCCAGCGCGGCGGGTTATCCGGCAGTCTGATGATGAGTTGGACGGCCGGCGTGGTGAGGTCGCTGGCGGGGGGCAGCGGGATCAGCCTGGGACGCACGTCGGGAGGCAGACTCAGTTCCTTGGAGTTGTCGTCCCACCATTGGTCGAGCAGGCGTTGTTCTCGCGACCAGTCGACGGCCGCCGGGTTGACGCGTGCGCGAGCGATCAGGCCCAACTCGCGGACGCGGCGGGCATTGAGTTCGTGGACAAAACTCTCCATGAAGTAGCCGGGTACGAAGAGGGCGGCTCCGATAATCAGGAGCAAGGCCAGCCCGAAGAGCAGTTGGCACTTGCGGGCCAGGGAAATGTGGAAAAACTCGTGCCAGACCATAGGGGGTATTGTACACGGAGCAGACGGAGGGCAGAAGTGCGTAGTCGGAGCGGGAGGTGGTGTGCGGAATGCCTGACCGTGTGATTTCCTCTGGTCGCGAGTTTTTGGACTGTTCCAACCGGTACGCGCTTTCGTGAACTGCTCTAAGCGTATTTTCCGTGCTCCCATGCAGCTTCGTACATGGCCCGGATATTGGCCAGGCATATGGGATTCAGCGGGACCATGAAGGGGGCGGCGGTTGGCAGCAGGGCAAAGCCACCGCCGGGAGCACCCGCTTCGATCGCCTCACGCACGTGTTGACGCACCTGGTCGGGCGTGCCGGTTTCCAGCACGAGTGACTGCACCGCCCCCATCAGGCACATGCGGCGGCCAAGTTTGGCTTTGACCTCTGCAAGGCTGACGTCGGCCGTACTCATGGGCAGGGTTTCAATTGGCTCGATCGCATCGGCGCCGATTTCGAGCACCATGTCGAGCAGAGCCTTGAGTCGTCCGTGGCAGTGGATGACACTAAAGTTGCCGCCCTGATGAATGGCTGCGGTAGCTTGTTTATCCTGCTCGACGACGTAGCGGCGGAAGTAAATCTTGGGGTTCATGAGTGGGGCTCCGGCATACTCCGGACCCCATAGGCGAATGCAGGCGTTTTTAACGGCTCTGCTGTACTCGCGGATGGCCCGCATGACTTGCTCGTGGGCTTTTTCCAGAAGAGCGCGGATGGGTCCGTCGTCGTGGACGCAGCGGAGGACGAAGTCCTCGAACTCGAATAGTCCGACGACGTGGCCGAGGGCGTCGCCGAGACTGAAGAGCAGGATGCCCTTGTCGCCGACGCGTTCTTCGAGTTGACGAAGCCGCGGTTCATTTACGCAGCAAGGCGGATCGGGCATGGAGAGGACTTTTTCGACATCTTCGTCCGATTTGATCAACGGCTCTACCTGCCAGTTGGTCATTAGCCCCGGGTCGCGCCGCGAGACGGCCCGCAGGTGGCCTTTGGGCGTGTCGATTTCGGTGGTCTGTACTACGGTACCGTCACTATGGCGGACTTGCCGATCCTGAACGCTGTTTGGATCGCCCAGAAGCACGGGGCAGTCGTCCAGAGGGGCACGCACGAAGCTGGCGCCGAACTGACGTTCAAGTTCCACTACGGGAGCGTACGACGGCTCGCGGTTGAACCACTCACCTTCGTTGTATGGTGAAATCTCATAGAGAGTAACCGGCACACGGTCAGGTGTGCCCCGACGAAGGACGGTGAGAAGCCGGTCGCGAGGAGACATAGTGGTGCAGATTATGGCGGGAATGGGTCCTCGGGGGAAGAGGGCGGAGGGAATATCGAACGCAGAATGTCGCATGGGTGAAAGGCGGGAAGCGGAGTACGGGAAGCGGGCGTGCGTGGTGCGAGGAGTGGCACGCGATGTTGAGAGAAAAGCCCAGGGCAGGCCTGCCCTGGGCTTTGTGAGGACGTACGCTTTTTCCGCGGATCAATTGGAGGACCAGTTCGCGGAGATTTGGAGAATCATACACCGCGTTTGGCCAGTTGGTGGTCGATCATGAGGTTCAGGTGCGGCTTGCCATCACAGGCTTCGAGTTTGGCGAGAATTTCGGTGACGATCTTTTCCTCTTCGACCTGCTCCTTGACGAACCACTGCAGTTCAACCTGCGTGGCGAAGTCTTTCTCGGCGACGGCGAGTTCGTAGAGCTTATTGATGGCTGCAGTGACCTTCTGGTCGTGAGCGAGGGTGGTCTGGATGGTGTCCTTCAGCGAGCCG
>JBJKSL010000034.1:0-3378 GCA_046704145.1 Phycisphaerae bacterium | reverse complement strand
TTGTTGGCCAAGCCCGACCCCACTTTCCCGTTTTTCCAGATTTTCGGTGCCGGCGATTCAGCCGTCGCCCTCCGTGTACGCAAAAAGGCGTCCCGTTGGTGTTTCGCCAACGGGACGCCACGTCATGAAGCAGGGGTCAGTCGAACAAAGCAGGCTAGAAGTCCGCCACCTCCTCGGCAACATCGCCGCTGGCGGACGCAGGCCTGGATGCGCCCTGGCCTGCTGGTTTGTGAGTCCCAAAGTGAATGTGCTCGGGATGGCGAACGTCGCTCCTCGGTTCGGGCCTGGCAACCGGATGGCTGATGCCGGTTTCCCGATGTGTCCTCGTCTGCCCTTCAACCAGGACGAGCAGTTCATCCACGAGCTGTTTTGTGGCCTGAGCCTGAGCACTCAACTCCTCGGACGCCGAGGCAGACTCCTCCGCGCCCGATGCATTCTGCTGGGTGACCTTGTCCATCTGCGAGACGGCCACATTAACCTGCTCGACGCCCTGGGCCTGTTCTTGCGAGGCCTTGGCGATACCGTTGATCAAATCGGTGACTTTGGCCACGCCAGTGACGATGTTCTGAATCGCCGCCGTGCCCTCGCGGGATTTGTTGACCGAGTCCTCAATGAGCGATGTCGTCTCCTTGGCGGCCTGGGCGGCTCGCTGGGCAAGATTGCGAACCTCATCGGCCACCACCGCAAAGCCCTTGCCATGCTCGCCGGCACGAGCGGCCTCCACGGCCGCGTTCAACGCCAACAGGTTCGTCTGGAAGGCGATCTCTTCGATCACCTTGATGATCTTGCTGATCTGATCTGAAGACGCGCTGATTGCCTCCATGACATGACTGCCCGAAGTGGCCGCCTCGTGAGCCTGGACTGCCAACTCGTTCGCTTCCTGGGCATTGGCGGCATTGGTCCGGGTCATCGCAGCCATTTCCTCCAGCGCGCTCGAGGTTTCTTCCAGACTCGAGGCCTGCTCGCTCGCTCCGCTGGCCAACTGCTGCGAAGCGGACGCCACCTGTCCTGCAGCATCGTTCACCTGCGTCACCCCGTCGGTCATGCCCTGGATGATGCGCTTGAACTGCTGCTCGGTCTGTTTCAGTTCCTCCGTACTTAACGTACGCAAGCCCTTGAACACGTTCTGGATGGACTTGGCCACCGCCGAGATGATCACATAGCCCAGAATAAGTGCGGAAATGATCCCGATCGCGCTGACGCTCAACATCAGCATCCGAGCAGTTGCATACAGCTCTTGCGAAGCTTTGGCTTGATCGTTCATCGAGTTGTCTGCCGCTTCCGATACCTTGTCCAGCACCGCTTGGGCCTCATCAACCGCCTTTCTGCCCTCCCCGCAAGATAGCTCGCGGGCCATTTCATTCGAGTTCTCCAGCGACAAAGCGCTGACCTTCTTGTTGTTGTCCAGCCAGGCGTCCACCGCGGTTCGCAATTCTTTGATCTGTTTCTTGCCTTCCTCCGAGGCCGTCTTTTCAATCTTGCTCAGACGATCCGACATTTGTGAGTAGCAGTCCTTCAATGCCGTTTGATACTTTTTCATGCCCTCCGCGGTCTGCTCGAGGATCATGTTCTTCTCGGCTCGTTGCATGGCCACGAAATCCTCAGCCACCTTGTTGGCCATGATGGCACGATCCGTCGCATCACCTACGTCGTCGATGGTGGCCTTCGTTTCATCCGAATTGCTCGCCGCCTTCAGTTTCGCCAGCTTGTCATCGATGTCCTTGTCATTCCGGTCCGCCAGCAGCCGAATGGCCGCCTCACCCTTGTCATATAGCTCGCGGCCGGTGCCCCGGGACAACTCAAACGCCTGCTTGTTCGTGTTCTTGCGGCTGGCCTCGCGAGTCTTCATCTGGATCTCTTTGTATTTCGCATAGGCCTTCGTGAAATCCTGCAGCTGCTGCTTCTCGCTTTCTGAGGAGAGGGCCACAAGCTTGGCCTTCTGCTGATCGAGTTGCTTTTCAAAGTCATCGATGGACTTCGCGTAGCTGTCCATGTCCTCTGTCGAAGTGGCCAGGATCAGGTTCTTCTCCGCGCGATGAATGGCCAACAGCGTGGTCTGCATCTCGTTGCTCAGTAGCTGCTTCGTCGAGGTGACCTCCACGATCCGATTTAAATTGTCGTTGATGTTGCCTAGCCGGCTGATGCCCAGTATGGCGATCACCACCGCGACGGCGGACAGCATGCCCAGCAGCGAAAACAGTTTGGCCTTTAGACTGATACTTTTCATTCGTTACTCCCCATAAACTTCGAGTGTTCTGCCTGTCACGCATTGCCTCTATCGACATTCACAAGTTGCGTCAATATCACACGAGATTGGGTAAAAACACTCTAAACACCCCTTCCAGAGAGGGGTGCATGCCCCATTTGCTGCGTGTCCCGATCGCCACCGGCGTGTTGAGCTTTTGCGACTCGCTCATTCTAATACTGACATTTGAAACTCGTGCCCGCCGCGACGCCCCCAAAACCGTGCGTAATAGGCTTATGGGCACGTCGCCACCTGCAAAAGGACGCGGATGCGTATGACTGGCTCCCCGAGCATTCATCTACCTCCGTTTCAACGGTTCGACTGCCAGAGCTGCACCTACTGTTGCCGCAACCTCGTCGTGAACGTGGGCGAGGCCGACCGTAATCGCATTCTGGCCGCCGGCTGGGAACAGCGCATGGACGGTCGGCAGATGTTTGTCGAGTACTCGTTGGGGCGGCGGCGGCTGTGGCGACTCGCTCGACGGCCGGACGGGGCCTGCGTGTTTCTGGGGCAGGACAATCTCTGCCGCATCCACGCGGAGACCGGCTCAGCCACCAAGCCGCTGGCCTGCAGGGCGTATCCGTTTTCGCTTACGCCCGCGGCAGAGGATGTGCGCGTCGATCTGCGTATGGACTGCCCCTCGGTGGCGGCCAACACCGGTCGCCCCCTGGCGGTTCACACGGCGGAGATTCAACGGCTCGCCCGTGAGGCAGATGCGACCGAACCCGCTTCAGCCATGCCCGCCTGGCGTCGAGGTCAGCGGACTCTGTCACGTGACGAATTCGTCGCCGTAGCCGATGCCTTCGAGAGCATCCTCAATAGCGGTGGGGCACTGCGAACGCGGCTGCAGATGGCATGTGCACTGCTCGACCTGCTGTACGAGATTCGTGTCGACCAGGTGCACAAGAGGCGTTTCGTCGAACTCATGGAGTTGCTATCCGGCGCCAGTGCCAGTCTGACCGAAGTGCCGCGGGACGGGGAAGAAGACAGCGAGCACGACCCAGCCGCGTTGCAGGAGCACGGCCGGGAGGACGCAGACGCCATCGCTCGTCCGGCTCCGCTCCGCAAGAGGCCGGCACGGCTGTTTCGCCAATGGCTCTTCCTGCACTGCGCGGCCGACGATCCCGAAAGCC
>JBJKSL010000033.1:0-8837 GCA_046704145.1 Phycisphaerae bacterium | reverse complement strand
GCTTCCTCGTCGATGTACTCGCCAAGACTGGTGCGGATGGAGTCGGCTGCCTCGTCCTTGGCCTTTTCGCGAATGCGCTGCTGCAAATAGGTGAGATCGTCATCCGTCAGCGAACTGGGCTGAATGGCCACTTCCAGCGTATTCTTGCACCAGTCGCTTATCCTGCGCGCCGCATAATCCTCAGCCAGATACGTATCGACGTACTGGTCCGTCTCATCATCGATCATTCGCCAGATGAGCGTGTCGAGCTGCTTGCCTTCCAGGATCTGCTGCCGCTCGGAATAGAAGCTCCGCCGCTGGTAGTCCATCGGCTCGTCCCATTCCAGCAGGTGCTTGCGGATGCCGAAGTTGCGTTCCTCGACCTTCTTCTGAGCGCGCTCGATACCCTTGCTGATGCGCTTGTCTTCGAGGCTGACCCCCTCGGTGAAGCCCAGCTTCTCCATCATCTTGAGCATCCAGTCGGGCATGAACAGCTTGAGCAGATCGTCCTCCAGCGAGAGGAAGAATCGGCTCGAACCCGGATCGCCCTGACGACCGGAACGGCCGCGAAGCTGGTTGTCGATGCGGCGGGACTCATGCCGCTCTGTGCCCACGATGTGCAATCCGCAAGGAGCATTAATCGGACACACCTTGCGGCCCAGCTCCGGAAAACGCGGATCGAGCTTGGGCTTGTAACAGTGGGCACACTTGGTGGACGGGTTGTACTCGTTGCAATTGATGCAGCACTTGGTCGTGCCCTCGGGGAACACCGCCAGCGAACTGGCCGGATAGTCCGGCTTGACCTGCAGAACGTTCAGCGGCACCTTGCAATGCCCATAAACCACGCCGGTTTCAAGCTTGATGTCGGTACCGCGACCGGCCATGTTCGTCGCGATGGTCACATTGCCCAGTGGGGTCTTGTCCCCGCGCTGCGGCATCTGCCGCTGACCGGCTTTGGCCACGATCTCCGCCTCGCGAGCGTGGAACTTGGCGTTGAGCACCTCATGCTCGATGCCGTACGTGCGCGAGAGCTGGTTGCTCAGCCGCTCGGAGTTCTCAACGCTGGTCGTGCCCACCAGGATCGGCCGACCGGTGGCCAACTCGCCCATGATGAAGTCATACGCCTCCATCATGAACGCAATGGTCTTGCGGTCGCCCAGCTCAGCCGCATCGAACTTCTGCAGTGCCTCCTTCAGCCGCTCCAGCTTGGCCTCGCCATCCTGCTCGGTACCTTCGGCAATTCGCGTCTCAAGAATCGGCCGGTAACGCCGGAAGATCTCCGCCAGGATGAAGGGGTCGTTCGGCCGCCCGCGCCGCCGTATCTCGTGGATCTCCTCCACGATCATGTCGTACTTGCCGACAAACGTGCGGTAGATCTTGTCGTTGTAGTCCATGCGGTTGACCGGCCGGTTGGTGGGGATGGCGATTACCTCCAACCGGTAAATCTTCATGAACTCTTCCGACTCGGTCATGGCGGTGCCGGTCATGCCCGAGATCTTCTCGTACAGCTTGAGGAAGTTCTGGATGGTGATGGTGGCCATCGTCTGCGTTTCTTCCTTGACCGGCACGTTCTCCTTGGCTTCCACCGCCTGGTGCAGACCGTCCGACCACTGCCGCCCGTACATCAGACGACCGGTGAACTCGTCGACGATGATGATGGCCCGGTCCTGGACTACATATTCCTTGTCGCGTTCGTAAACCACGTGCGCCCGCAGAGCGTTCTCCAGCAGGTGCGGGCACTCCATATTCGCGCCGCTGTAGAAGCTGCCGATGCCCGCCTCTTCCTGGGCGTGGGCGACGCCTTCATGCGTAAGGTGCGCCTGCTTGTGGTCGCGCTGCACGACGTACAACTGCTTGTGAAGGATGGCTTCGGCCTCGTCCTCGGTCAGCATGTCCGGGTCGAGGCGGAAGCGTTTGAAGGCGTCGTCGAACTTCTGATTCCTCAGCAGTTGCTCCGGCGGCTTGTCCCCCCAGGCCGCTATGCGACGGGCCGACTCGGCATTCAACTGCTGCTGCTTGCGGACCAGCGATCGAGCCAGACCGTCCGCCCACTTGTAGCGCGTGACATCGTCACGGGCCGGACCACTGATGATCAACGGCGTACGAGCCTCGTCGATCAGGATGGAGTCCACCTCGTCAACGATGGAGAAATCGAGCCGGCCCTGGACCTGCTCTTCCAAGCGCGTCTTCATGTTGTCGCGCAGATAGTCGAAGCCAAACTCGCTGTTGGTGCCGTAGGTGATATCGCAGGAGTAGCTCTCGGCCCGCTTGCCCTCATGCCCGCCGGGATCCTCGCCAGACTGGATAAAGCCGACCGTCGCCCCGAGCAACTCGAAAATGGGCCGGGCAAACTCCGCGTCGCGCTTCACCAGGTAGTCGTTCACCGTGACGATGTGAACTTTCTTGCCCTGCAGGAACTTCACGTACGCAGCCAGGTGGCAGACGATGGTCTTGCCTTCGCCGGTCTTCATTTCCGCGACGTTGCTGCGGTAGAGCACCTGCCCACCGATCAACTGACAGTGGAAATGACGGTGGGCCTGGGCCCGGTCGGAAGCCTCACGCAATGCCGCCATGGCTTCAGGCAATACCGACTCCACCGGCTCGCCGCCGGCCAACCGCTGCTTGAATCCGTCGCTTTTGGCACGAAGCTGCTCGGGTGTCAGCGCCCGGTAGGTCCCGTCAAACGCCATCACCTGGTCGGCAACCAGGCCATACCGCTCCAGCAGCCGGTCGTTACGCGTGCCAAAAACTTTCCGGAACATTCGTTGGGGCAGATCGAGAATGGATGCCATTTGTCGGTAGTCCGTTGTCAGTGCTGGTTGTCTGTTGTCCGTGGTCCGTTGTCCGTCGAACGGTGATTTTGTGAGAGAAACTGCGCGCTTAGCGAAGCCGCGGGGTTTACCTGTCTCGGCGTAGCCTTGGCGAAGCCGGATCCCCGTGCACCTCCGCCATGAAATCAAAAAGGCTTTAATTACCGTGGGTTCCGTTGATCCGCATGACGTGCAGCCAAGCCGCCAAGGCGACGACCGCCACCCCGGTGTTCAAGGCCAACTGACCAACATTGTAGGTCCGGATCGGATTGGAAGGAGTCTTCGTCTCGTCCGTGCTGCGTTCAACCGCAGGTCCGCTGACCGGGGCTCGCCAAGTGAGCACGTCCCCCCGCATAGGCCCGGTCCGCCCGCTGAGCCGCCCTGCCAGCACCGATAAATGCAGCGCCGCCACCAGCGCAGCCAAAGCCACCGCCGGGCTGTGTCGTTGGCGAAAAGCGATTTCGGCTGGCTGGAGAGCCTCAACCATACTTGTGATTATATCCCACCCACGGCGTCCAACAAGCGTTTGTAGGAACGCCGCGGTTTGGTGCCGCCATCGGTGGCGGGCTGCACTACCAATCATCCCCGGGCATGATGCGTTTCATGAACTCGTCGAACATCGGCACGGTGAATACCGTGTCGCCGTGACTGGGGCTCCAGATCATGCCTTTCTTGATCAAAATGTTACGCGTTGGCGCAACCGATTGCACCTCTCGGTCCAATGCGCGAGCGATATCCCCTGAGCGGTGAGCGTCGGGGCCAAGTTCCGCCATAGCCCGAAGGTATCGTTTCTCGGAAGGCGTGAGTCGGTCAAACCGGACCCTGAAAAAGCTTTCATCCAGAGCAGCGATTGCGGTTTGAGAGGCAGCCTGAACATCTTCCATGGTTATCGGAGACACGTCGGCGGCATCCCAACAATGCTTTCCCCATTCCTGAAGAAAGTAAGGATAGCCCTGGGTCGCTTCGACGATTCGGCATAACGCGTCATCCTCGAACTCGACGCCTTCCCGCCTGGCCGGTTTCACTAAAGCTGCAGCGGCATCCTCGTCTGACAGCGCATCGATAGTGGGAAAGTCGAATAGTCGCTCTGCATAGGATTTTGCACGGCCCATACGGCCGGGGAGTTGAGGCAGACCGGCGCCAACCAGCACGACGGGGAGCTTTCGTTGCGCAGTTCGGTGAAGTGCCGTGATTAGTGCGGCCAACTCTACTTCTTTGACGTACTGCAACTCGTCTACGAACATCGCGAGAGCTGTGCCGGCTTTCCCTGCGGCTTCGCCAACCACCTCCAGTAGTGCCTGGAGATCATGCTCCAGGTCGCCGTTGTCGGCGAGACCCGGCTCAGGCTCGCGATCCAGCCCCACCTCAATGTCGCCGTATTTCACCTTGAGCGCGCGGACGAAGCCAGCAAGCCCGCTCAGCGCACGCTGCGCCAGGTCGCGAGCCTGTCCACTTCTGGAGAGCCGAAGCAGGGCTTGGCGAAGTTGTGGGGCCAGAATCGCTGGCAGCGAGCGCGACTCGGGCGCCTCCACCCGCATGGTCTGGATTTCGCTCGCCTCAGCGTCCTCTCTAAGTCTGTCCAATAAGACCGTCTTACCGACGCCTCGGAGGCCCACCATCAAAACGCTCTTAGCCGGGCGGCCAGCGCGAATCCTGGCCAGCGCAACCCTTACAGTTTCCCTGAGCGAATCACGTCCGGCCAATTCCGGCGGAGGGGTCCCCGCACCCGGTGCATACGGATTCTTAACTGGGTCCATGCAGGCAAATCTAGCAAACTTTGCAGACTATAGCAAGCTTACGTGAATTATCTACTGATGATAAGTTTCCTAAGATTCATATAGCTCCCGCATTGACCATGGTTTAGGTGTTGTGGTTGCGAGCTGACTTGAAGGGTATCTCTGCTTCCCCCCGGCATCGGCAGGGGCGTCGGCACAGGGGCCGCTGCATCCGCCCACTTGGCAGCCAATAAGGACACAAGACCCCGGCGCGGAAGAATCCTCGCCGGGGCCTTCGAACCTGTAGACTTGGTATTTGGGAAGAACTCACATCACCGCGCCATCAGCGCGAACACGCCCCATCCAAGGTATTCACGCGTGTACGCGGCGTAGCGTTTTGGTTCCAAGGTCAGTTGGGCTCGGACTTCTTTGGCGAAGTCGTCGTCGGGATTCGCTTCGAGCCATCGACGCATGGTGAGCCACTTGGCCGCCTCGTACCTATCCCAGCCTTCTTGGTCAGCCAGAACCATTTCCACAACGTCATAGTCGAGGTCGCCGAAAGACGCGATGAGTTCTGGAAGCATCCGGAAGTCGGAGATAGAACCGGCATGACATCCCTTGGCAATGTCTTCCGTCGGGGGTAACTGCAACCAGTAAGGCTCGCCGATGAGGATGATCCCTTCGGAGCGGAGACTCTTCGCCAGAAGCTCGATGGTGCCGACGACTCCCCCACCGATCCACGTGGCACCGATACAGGCTGCCACACCGACCTTTTCGTCGGCCACGTAGCCGGCAGCGTCGCCGTGGATGAATTCGACTCGATCGGCGACCCCGAGTTCTTCAGCACGGAGTTTCGCTTGCTCGGAGAACAACTGGCTCATGTCGATGCCGACGCCGCTGATTCCGTAATCGCGTGCCCAGGTGCACAGCATCTCGCCCGAACCGCTGCCGAGGTCGAGCACACGAGTGCCCGATTCCAGGCGCAACGCCGCGCCTAGAGTGGCAAGCTTTTCTGCGGTGAACGGGTTATGGATGCGATGAGCACTTTCGGCAATGTTGAAGATACGTGGGATGTCCAATGCAGCAGCTTTTATCGACGCCTTCAACGTCGAGGCCTCCGTTCCCGGGCCCAGGCGGTTCAGCGAAGAGTCAAACGTCTCACAAAAGAACTGGGTCTTTTCGTTTTCGGTCACGTCAGTATTCCTCTGGTGCGCGCATGCTTTCATGCAGCATGCACCGCACAAATCCAATTTGGCTCTCAGATGAGTTTAGTGCCTTAAGAATGACGGCATCCACAGAATCGAGCGGCTTCGATATCAGACAGTTACCATGTATAGGCTATTCTACCTGTTGCGGTTCTGGTGGAGCAGGATCCCAGGGTGCGCTGCGCGACCCTGGGCTTTGCGGGCCCGTGTTGGGGTTCATTGGTAGCAGCGGTGGCGGGCGATGATGGTTTCGGCGGATTTGAGGCCGTCGATGGCGGCGCTGATTATGCCGCCGGCGTAGCCTGCGCCTTCGCCTACGGGGTAGAGGTTGGCGGTGGAGATGGCCTGGCGGGTTTGGGGATCGCGGATGAGGCGGACGGGGCCGCTGGCGCGCGTTTCGGGTGCGGTGATCATGCCGTCGGGGCCGGCGAAACCGGGGAGGCGGCGGTTGAGTTGTTCGAGGCCGCGCTTGAGGGCGTCGGCGACGAGCGGCGGAAGCACTTGGCGTATGTCGGTCCACTGGCCGCCTAGCGGGTAGCTGGTGGTGAGTTCGCCGTCGGAGGCGCGGCCGGCGACGAAGTCGTGGGCTCGCTGGCAGGGTACGCGGTAGCTCTCGCCGGTCAGCGTGTAGGCGCTGCGTTCGATTTGTTCGAGATAATCGAAGGCTTTCAAGGCATCGTCGGCGGAGATCGGGCAGACCTCGGTCGGATCGAGGGTCATCACCAGGCCGGCGTTTCCGAACTGGTCGCCGCGCTTGGCTCGGCTGGCACCGTTGGTGGCGATTTCGCCGGCGGATTCGTTGGTGGGCAGGATCGAGCCGCCCGGGCACATGCAGAAGCTGAACACGTCGCCGCGCTGCCCGGCGGCGCCCTTGGCGATCAACTCGTAACTGGCGGGCGGCAGATTGAGGCGGCTGCAGCCCTCGCCGTACTGCCAGCGGTCGATCATGTCCTGCGGGTGCTCGAGGCGGACGCCTAGTTGGAAGGGCTTGGTCACAAAACGCACGCCGCGACGGCCGAGCATGCGCAGGGTATCGCGTGCCGAATGTCCGACGCCGAGCAGGACGGGGCCGCAGTCGATTCGTTCGCCGTTGACGATGACTGCACGAAGTACGCCGTTTTCGATACTCACGTCGTCCAGGCGTGCACCGAAGCGCACTTCGCCGCCGAGTTGCTCGATGTGCATGCGGATGCGGCGGCAGATGCCGGGCAACTTGTCGGAGCCGATGTGCGGCTTGCCGTCGATGAGGATACTGGGGTTGGCCCCGTGCTGGTAGAAGATCTCGAGAATCATGCGCGCGCGCGGGTCCTTCACGCGGGTGTAGAGTTTGCCGTCGGAGTAGGTGCCGGCTCCGCCCTCGCCGTAGAGCAGGTTGGATTCGGGATGGAAGTCGCGATTGCGATAGAAGTCGACCATGATGTCGCGGTGCCGGGTGGAGACATCGCGGCCGCGGTCGATGATGAGCGGTCGGTAGCCGAACATGGCGAGCATGTAGCCTGCGAACATGCCGGCGGGTCCGAAGCCGACGACGATCGGTCGGCCGGACATGGGTTCGCGGCCGGGTTCGATCTCGGGCGGTTCGTCGGGCACGAGCAGGCCGACGTCCTGGCGGTGCAGGCGGCGGAGGAGGTACTCTTCCTGATTGGCGGCGCCGGTCAGGGCGAGCTCGACGTTGTAGGTCCAGGCGAGGCGATCCTTCTTGCGGGCATCGATCGACCGCCGCACGATGGCCCAGTTGCGGATGTCGCCCTGCGGTACGCGCAGCCTGGCTGCGGCCCGCTCAAGCAGGTGTTCCTCCGGTTCGTTGAGCCCCAATGTCAGTCCACGGACGAGTATCGGCATGTCGTAAGTGTAGCATATTGGGGCAGATAGAGCGAGGGGATCGCCTTGGTGCTTGACTTAGTTCAGGACTTAGTTTATAAAACGGTTATGACGAGAGCAGTTACCATCCACGAAGCCAAGACGCATCTCAGCAAGCTGCTGGTGCGTGTCCAGGCAGGCGAGGAGATAATAATCGCTAAAGGTGATAAACCGATAGCAAAGATAAGCCCGCTCGCATCCGAGCCGGCCGACCGCAAGCCAGGCAGCGCCAAAGACAAGATCTGGATGAGCGACGACTTTGACGCCCCACTGCCGCCCGATCTGCAGGCTGAATTCGAAAAATGAGATACCCATCCGGGTATTGCTATTTGCGGCTGTCGACGCGCAACTTACTATCCACAGGGGCCTAGGCCGTCGCCCGGAGCGCGTATTCAAACGTAATCGGTATGAGATACCTATTGGACACACACGCTTTTCTGTGGTGGGTGCTTGACGATCAAAAGCTATCCACCAAAGCTCGCCAGGAACTGGCGAAGGGAACAACCGAGCTGTTCTTGAGCGCGGCGTCTGGGTGGGAGATGGCCATCAAGGTTTCGCTTGGTCGGCTGAGCATTCCGGGCGACCTTGAGGCCTTGGTCGCACAAGAACTCCAGGCAAATCGCATTCGGGCACTCCCAGTGGAAATGAGTCACGCTTTGCACGTTTCGAAACTGCCCGCACTGCATCGGGATCCGTTCGATCGCATACTGATTTCGCAGGCACTACTTGAAGGCATGCACATCGTGACCTGCGATGCAGCCATTCACAAGTACGAGGTTCCCACCCTCTGGTGAGACAAGGGAGGAGATCGACACGGGCATGACTTCCCGCGAACTATTGCAGCGCACGTTACGGTTTCAGTCGACGCCGAGGGTGGCGCGCGATCTTTGGACGCTGCCGTGGGCGGAGCGGAAGTATCCGCAGGAGCTGGCGGCTATTCGGCGGGACTTTCCGACGGATTTTGCCGAGGCGTCCGCGGTGGTTGAGCTGCCGAAGTGCAACGGTCAGCGCGGCGACGCGTATGCGGTGGGCACGTATGTCGATGAATGGGGCTGCGAGTTCGTCAATCTGCAGGCAGGGGTGATCGGCGAGGTCAAGCATCCGCTGGTGCAGAATTATGACACCGATCTGGACAAGGTGCGGCCGCCGTGGGAGTGGACGACGATGTCGCTGGACGGCGTGCATCGGTTTTGCGAGCGGTGTGACAAGTTCGTCGGGTCGGCGCTGTGCTTTCGGTTGTTCGAGCGTCTGCAGTTCCTACGCGGCAC
>JBJKSL010000032.1:0-3380 GCA_046704145.1 Phycisphaerae bacterium | reverse complement strand
ACGTGGGCCTGCGGCGGCGTGTGTTCCCGTGGCCGAACCAGCCGGAGATTGCGCTCGACGAGCCCGCCTTGCAGCGATTGGTAGACGCGACGATCAACACGCTGAATAACTGTGCCCAGGAGAACTGTGTCGACGGCATGGGCCGCGAGCGGCAGCAGTACAGCGGTGACTGTGGCCATCAACTGCACGCGATCTGGTCGGCATTCGGCGAGCGGCGGCTGCCGGCCAGGTACCTGCGAACGTTCAGCCAGGGCATGACTCGCAGCGGGTACTTCCTCGACTGCTGGCCGGCGTACGATCGGCTGTGCCGCGTAATGTGCCGGGAGATCAACCTCGCCGGGTGGGGGCCCATCCTCGATCATGGCGTGGGCTTCAACTTCGACTGTTTCTATCACTATCTCTATACGGGCGATGTTACGGCACTTGCGGAACCGTTCCCGCGGCTGGTTAGATTTGCGAGGTACCTGCAATCAATCGTCGGCAAAGGTGGGCTGCTGCCGGTCGAGGACATTGGCGTGCCTTGTGTGTGGATCGATCACCTGGGCTTTGCCCGCCAGCAGCATAAGCAGTGTGCGTTCAATCTGTACGCCGCGGCGGCTCTGGAACATGCGCTGCCGACGTTGGCCAAGGCGTTCGGCGAAGATGCGACGGCAACGTGGGCCAGCCAGTTGGGTCGAAGCATTCGTGAAGCGGCCGTCAAGCATTTTTGGAACCAAAAGCTTGGTATCTTCGTTGATAATCAACCCTGGCTCCGTCGCGACAAGGGAGTGCGCCTGCACGACCGTACGCTGGCCACGTCTGTACTGTTCGACCAATGCCCGAACGGCCAGACATCTGCGGCGGAGAAGGCACTGGCAGAGTGTTCGCCCGAGATGGGTTTCAGCTATCCGGCCAATGCCGGCTGGCGGCTGTGGGCACTGGGCAAGGCCGGCCGCGGAGACGTGGTGGTCGGTGATCTACGCAGACGTTGGGCGACCATGCCGTCGGTTCTGCTCAACAATACGCTGGCGGAAGACTGGCATTGCCATCCCGATACGGGTTCTCAGTGGAGCCACTGCCCGGTCGTGCCGGTGTATGTTTTGTACATGAGCGTTGCCGGCATCCGCCCGCTGGAGCCGGGCTTCACGCGGTGCGAGATTCGTCCGCAATTGGCCGATCTCAAGCGGCTTGAAGTCGTCGCCCGCACAGTGCAAGGGCCGATCGAGTTTGCGGCTCGACGGCTTGCGAACGGTCAGCGTGAGCTCACCATTGGTATGCCCGCCAACTGTGAAGGCGAATTGGTGCTGAAGTCGGGGGAGCAACTTGCACTCGAGCGAGTACACAGAGCCACGGCTGGTTTGGATCCCTGTGCAGGTACAATACCCTCGGGTTGCGAACGCTTTCGCTTGCCTGCGGGCAGACGGACCACCCTAACCGTGTCGCGCGTGTGATGAATGCTTTGAGTCCTTGGTCGATGTAGCAAGCTTTGCGCGCGCGGCTCGCCATCAGATGCATCGCTCTTAACGGTCGTTCACCGACGTCGCTGAATCCACGGCTTCTGGGGTCTGCTGGTGGCGGATAGCGGCTCCGCATTCGGGGCAGACGCCGGAGGTGTTGCCGGTGAGGTCGTAGCCGCAGCTGGTGCAGATGCCGAGCTTGGTGTGAAGGCCGGAATACCGCAGCTTGGCCCACAGACGAACCAACCCGTGTGAGCCGAGGAACAGCCCGACGCCGAGGACGGTTTTCAACGCTGGCTGGGCAAGCACGCGGAGAAGTTCGCGCAGGCCCGGTGTGGCCTTGCCCCAGAGCGGCGGGAGCGTACACAGGGAAGCGATAAGCGACGGTAGTGCGTCGGCCAGAAGAAAGACTGCGACGATCGAGAACGCCAACGCATGGACCCCCAGGATGCGTTCGGGCGGAGACTGCGGTTGAGCATCCGGGAAGGTCTTTTCCGCCAAGCTGTGACTCTTGAGGAAGAGGAATGCGCCCCCGGCCACGAGCAGAGCCGGTGAGGCAATCGCGGCAATCGCGGCGAAAATCGGCGGTAAGTCTGAAACGCTGCCCTGAAAGATTGCGGGCACGAACGAGATGTATTGAGCCGCCTGGATGAAGCAGTACAGGCCAGCGATCTTGAATGCCAGGTTGGCGATATCTCTGCGGGACACAGGATGCTCCTCTTCTTCTGAATGGCCCCGTTCGGTCAATTTATGGCTTCGGTGCGGCAGAGTCAATTTGCGGGGCGAAGACAGGTCGCCGCTTCGCGCTGATCTGCCTCCAGGGGCTCTGGCTGAAAGCTGAAAGCTCACAGCTTCTCAAAAACCGCCCGTTTGAACTGCTTTTCGAGGTCGGCGATAGTCAGGCGGAGGGAGGTCGGCCGACCGTGGGGGCAGTTGGTGCTGCGTTCGACGCGGGGAGGCTGGGACTTTTGGGCTCCGTCTACCGCATGCGAGTCTCCGCGATTGCAGCCAGGATGTCCGCCGTGCTTGCACTTGTGCTCAGGCCTTCAACGTCGAAGGGCGACCCCTCTTTGGTCTTCGGCAGAATCGCAAAGATCTCTCCCCCGCGTCGCCGAATGAGCACCTCCTCATTCTTGGATCGATTCAGCACCTCCGAGAGGTTCTGCCGAGCCTGGGAAAATGAGTACACTTTCATGATGGTTCCACCAGTCTGATCTTCAAGGCCTGGGCAACGCGCGTCATGCCGCGGTCCAGCGTGAGCAACGGACGGCCCGTCTGGATCGCGCACTCCAGGAAGTAGCCGTCATAAGCATAGATGTTGCGCTTCACGGCCAGCAACAGTGCACTTCGTGCATCGACCTCTACCAACTCGACAGGAATCCTGCTGGTAACATCCCACGCTTTTGATACCTGGTCGGGCTTGAGCAACTTTCGTTTGCACAGAGCCGAAAGGGCATTGCCGATTTCGAACGGCAGCACTGATGGGGCCACCAGGTCCTGTCCCTGGGTAACCTCAACGAGCCATGATTTCTCCGGCTCATTCAGCGCCACTGCGAGAACCGCGCTCGTGTCCACGACGAAATCCATATGTACAATTGTACGTTCAGGAGGGGGTTTCTTCAAACAGGATGTCGGAAATGGATCCTCGGCTCCAAAGGCAACCAAGGCGTTACGCTCAAAACGCCGTCCGCTTGAACTGCTTCCCGAAGCTTGGTCGTTGGGGCCCGGGAAACACCTGTATCCTCGCCTCCCGGCTCTCAGTTCCTAAACTACTGTCCCATAAAGGATTGGATTACCTGAGATAGCGCCAATTTGATGGCCTCCATGCTCAGGCTCCCAGTCTTCTCGAGAGCGATGCTTTTCGCTTTTTCCCAAGTCGTGTCTTTACGAGACTGTTCCAAGAACTCATATCCCGCCCAGGTCAACCGGTTGCAGACGGCACCG
>JBJKSL010000031.1:0-4029 GCA_046704145.1 Phycisphaerae bacterium | reverse complement strand
GGGGAGGGGATTGAGGTTGGGAGTGGCGATCTTGTTTCCGACCAGCCCTACAAGGGCTGGCCTGATAGCCCGCCTACGGCGGGAAAGCCCCGTTGAACGGGGCTGGCGTGCAAGGCTGCAGTTGCCGTCAGGGTGGTCCAGATTTTCATCCCTAGGCACCGCGTGAACGGGGCTGGGGTACAAGCACGTGCCGGGTCATGTATGGCCCCGGGAACTCCAGCGGGGCCTGCACGTGGGTTTAGAGCTGCGCGTAACTCGTTAAAACCTGAGCAAAAACTTGCCTGACGATGCCCCTCCGGTCGGGGACACTAAACAGTTACCTACGCTTGCCCATGCCACCCTGAGCAATCTTTCAATCCTTCTTGATTCGGATATTGCGGAAGGCCACCGTGTCCACGTGCCCGAGGAAACCAACGTAACCTTCGGGACGGTTCAGGCCGGGATGCTCGTGCCCGTCGATGGGCTTGGCCTTGCTCAGGTCGGCGTCGTTGACCTTGGTGCCGTTGACGAACACCTGAATGTGCGGCCCTTTGGCGATGATTTCCTCGAAGTTCCACTCGCCGGTCGGCCGCAGGTATCCGCGGTGCGCGGGCACTACACCATAGACTGAGCCGTGAACCTGCCACTCATGCAGATTCTTGTACTTCTCGTGGCCGTCATCGAGGATCTGTATCTCCATGCTCGAGTAAGCAGGATTACCCTCTCGCGGAGCACGGACCGCGACGCCGTTGTTGCCGCCCGGCGGCAGCTTGAACTCGAAACGGAAGTGGAAGTCGCTGTACTGGTCCTTCAGGAAGATATTGCCGCCCTTGCCGGCCTTGCACTAGATGGTGCCGTCCGCGACCTCGTAGCCGTCGGTGTCGCCGATCCAGCCGTTGAAATCCTTGCCGTCAAAGACCGTCTGGAAGCCGGCATCGTTTTGCTTCTGCAGAATCTTGTTTGCTTCTTCGGCTCCGATCTCGCGAATGAACACGTTGCGGAAGCGCATTTCGCCGCCGTGTGTCTGGAACTGAATCGGCCCCGTCGGCGGTATAGGCCTGCTACGATCCCAGTAATTCTCGAGCGGAGCATTGTCGACGGTCAGCTGATCGTTGAAGTAAACCGTCACCCGCTCGCCGACCATCTTGATGTAGAACGTGTTCCACTCGCCGACCGGCTTGTCCGCCCGCACCTTGGGCCACTTGCCCTTGCCGTCGTTGTTCCACAGTGCCCCGGAGCCCTTCTCGATGCCGGTTTTCTCGTCCTTTGTGTTGAGCGAGTCCCAGATCTGCACCTGCGGACAGCCGCGCAGATAAATGCCGCTGTCCGTACCGGGAGTCATCTTCCAGTCGAGGATCAACTCGAAATCGCGATAGTCCTTCGCGGTGGTCAGATAGACACCGTGGCCATCGTTGACGATCTCGCCATCCTCGGCCCGCCAGTGCTTGAGCAGATCCGCGTCGGCGATGGCCTGCTTCTGCTTACGCTGCTGTTCGGTCCACTTGGCGATCTCGTACGGGTTGGTGTGTCCGAGTCCGCGCCAGTTGGCCAGATCCTTGCCGTTGAACAGTGCCTTGAAGCCCGCCGGCGGCACGTTGGGACTCGCCGGACGAGGTGTAGGACCACGGTCGGCCGCCTGAGCTGATGCCACAAAAACCATCACCATCAATGCAACGATACTTCTCTGCATCCCTGTTCTCCAATCCCATGTTGACAGGAAAAACCCCGAAAACCCCGCCGATATGAATACTCCCGCGGGCTCGGCTTTGCAAGCCGACGCAAGAAGTTCAGACTCCCAAGGCTGGAGCGACCAAGGGGATTCATACCCAGACTACAGATTTTTGACATTGCATTGTTATCGGCGCCCTTGCCTAACGCTTGGGTGCCGGAATAATTGGGTGTGCAAGAAAGATGGCCGTAAACACATCGAAACAGTCATCTGCTTGACATGAGCCTGGCTTGGCGTGCTGTCCGGAATTGATGCAGGCCGCCGAGGTAAAGACGGTCAATCACACCTGCCAGACTGGATACGGAGTTTGCAGCTTTTCATGAGACTTGGACCACGGATCGTCATCTCCCCCATAGTTGCGTTCTGTTTTCCGAGCCCGAACCGGCCTCAGTGCGTTTGGTCTGATGCAGCGAAGGCCGGCAGTTCTGACGCCTGATACGCATCCGCGTTCTTGTGACGCGGCTGCGCACGCAGAGGTTCTCGAACGTGGACGACTGGTTGCTTTCCGGCGGCTCGTGTCAACCAGGAGGGTGGCACGAGGCCGGGGAAGAAGCGTTGACAGGAGAGGGGGTGTTGGCGAGCGACCGAAGCTCAACGCGAGGGGGTATTTGGTTGCGGAGGGGAGCCCAGGGTGGAATCGCCGAGCGAGTGCGGGATCGGTATCTTGCCGATCCGAAGGGCCGGCCAAATTCACAGGCTAGAGGCGGCGGCCCGGTCCGGATCCGCATTTGCCGGCGCAATTCCACCCGCTTTTTTGCGCGCAACTACGCAACACTGCCCATCAGCGTTCTACGGTTCGATACAGTGTGTCGCGTTCGAACGGCACGAAGCCCGCTTCGCGAATCAAACGCCTCATGCGATCCACGGACAACTCCTGATGCGTGGTGCCGTCTCCTTCACGCTTGGTGATGTCATAGTGCACGACCGTGCCATCGAGATCGTCCACCCCCCAGCTTAAACTCACCTGTGACAGCTTTGGCGTCAGCATGATCCAGAACGCCTTGATATGCGGAATGTTGTCCAGCATCAGGCGGCTGATGGCCAGGGTCCGCAGATCGTCCAGACCGCTGGCCCCCGGCAGATGGGCCAGTTCGCTGCCCTCGGGCACGAACGAAAGCGGAATCACGCAGTTGAAATGCGCCGCCCGCTCCCGGAGTGACACATCCTGATGCTCGCGAAGCTTGATCAGATGGCCGAGCCGCTCCGCCCGCGTCTCGACATGTCCGTAAAGCATGGTCGCGTTGCTGAATATGCCCAGTTCATGTGCCGTCCGATGCACGTCAAACCAGCCCTGCTCGCCCACTTTGTTGCGAAAAGCTTCGCCGTGCACGCGATCGTCGAAGATCTCCGCCCCGCCGCCCGGCAGACTGCCCAGGCCCGCCTCGCGCAGTTCCTCCAGTACCTGCTGCACGGTGCGTCGCGGCCGACTGATGCGTGCGAAGTGAATGATCTCGATGGCGGTGAAGGCCTTGATGTGCAGCGACGGGCAGGCCTCGCGAATTCGCCGACACATGTCGAGGTAGTACTCGAACGGCAGCTTCGGATGCAGGCCGCCGACGATGTGCACCTCGGTTGCACCCGCTGCCTCAGCCTGCCTCGATAGCTCAACGATCTGCTCGACGCTGAGTTCGTAACCGTTCTCTTCGATGTACGGCCGATAGAAGGAACAGAACTTGCACCGCAGCACACAGTAGTTGGTGTAGTTTATGTGCCGATTGATGTTGTAATACGCCTTGCGGCCATGGAGGCGTTCGCGCACGAGGTTGGCCATATCGCCCAGCGTGTGAATGTCCGGCGTTTCGTACAGTCGCAAGCCGTCTTCGAGTGAGAGACGCTCGCCCGCTCGCACCTTGGCGAAGATGTCGTCAATTCCACAGCCAACCGTATTCATATGCGTCGCCTCAACTCCGAATCATCGCTTCCAGCCGCTGCCGCTCACGCCGGAGGTCCTCGACCGCATCCGCGGCATCGACGACGTAAGGTTCCAGCACGAGCACTTGCGGCCGCCCGCGAGCAAGGACGGCCGCCACGTTCACTTCCCCCTCGCCCAGGGGCGCACGCCGATCGCCGACGACATCCCCCAGGATCAGTCGCGACATGCGATCGCCGAGCTGCGAAACCGCATCCGCCGGATTCACGCTGGCCCGATGGTACTCCACCGCATCGACAGCCACACTCAACTGCGAATCTGCCCGCCGAACGAACAACTCGTGAAAGTCCATGACCTGCTCGAGCCGACTGCCGCATCGATTCGCCAGCTCAACGTTCATGCCCGCGGGCAAGCTGGCGAGCATCGCATCCAAATCCTCGATCAACTGTAC
>JBJKSL010000030.1:0-4541 GCA_046704145.1 Phycisphaerae bacterium | reverse complement strand
CATTTCGCCTGCGAGCTTCGATCCGCTGGCCTACCTGTGCCAACGAGCACACGCATATGGCATCCAGGTTCATGCCATGTGTGTGCCGTTCCGGCTTTGTTCGACCTGGCCGCCTAACGGCAACGACATTCTGTCGGCGCACCCGGAATGGTGCTCGGTCGAACAGGCGGACTGCGGGACGCTAGCCGCGGTTGAGTATTCGACTGGCAAGTTCATTTATGCGCTTGATCCGGGCAATCCGGACGCGCAGGACTATATGCTTTCGATCATTCGAGAGTGGGTCAACAACTATCCGATCGACGGCGTGCACTGGGATTTGGAATACGTCTCGAACGCCTATTATCCGAGCAATTTGAGCACGCCGAACTCCACGCTGGCACGCTTCAAGCAGATAACGGGCTACTCGGGCACGCCCAGCACGACTTACGGGCCCTGGCAGGATTTTCGTCGTCGCGTGAACACCGAAATCATACGCCGGGCTCACGCGGAGATTCTCGGCGCATGTACGTCTACGCGGCAGATCAGGCAGTCGGCTTCGCTACCGGCTTATGGTGATGCACCATCCAGCTTCACCGGCACGGCCTCCTACACGGAGTTTGACGACTGGGAACTGTGGACGCGGCTGGGCTATTTGGATACGGCCATGCCGATGAACTACGATCGGGATTACCAGACTACGTATTACAACTACTTCCGGAACTGGATCCCCAAGGAGGTGATCTGGAAGAACAACCGGGAACTGGCCCCGGGCATCGCCAACTATCTTAACTACTTCGATGGTAGCGTAGCCCAGATGCAGTACTGTCGCAGCTCAGGTGCGGACGGCATCGTTAGCTACGATTATTACTACACGACGACTAACGGCACGGATCCTATTGCCGACCCGACCTGGTGGACAGCTTCTACGGGTTCAAGGAGTGTCTTCACTTCAACGGCTTCGATGCCGACCATGCGTTGGCGCGATCCGACCACTGCGACGGAAGGCACCATCTGGGGCCAGGTGGTGGACAACGTGACCGGTTTGCCCATCGATGATGCCACCGTCCAGGTCGGCGGGCTCGATCCCGTGCAGACCGACGGCAACGGCTACTATGCGGTGGCCATGGCCAGTGCCACCACGGCCGGAACGAATTATGTGATTACCGCCAGCAAATCGGGCTATCCGACGGTCACGCACAGTAATGTGCAGGTTGTGGCGGGCACGGTACGCCGCGAGGACCTGGGGCTTGGTGCGATGCCGCCAGCAATCAGCCAGCAGCCGGTTTCACAGAGCATCTGCACCGGTGGGACGGCGACCTTCACGGTTATCGCCAGCGGCGACGGGACGCTCACATACCAGTGGCAGAAAGACGGCGTTGAGTTAACCGACGGAGGCCGAATTTCCGGCGCCACCACAAGCACGCTAACGCTGGCAGGCGTTGATTCCACGAATGCTGGAAGCTATCGGTGTGTAGTGACCGGCTCAGGGAACACAGCGTCGAGTTCGGCAACGCTCACGGTGAATCCTGCCATCGAAGGTGACCTGAACTTCGACTGCACGGTGAATCAGGATGATGCTGGTCTATTCCTGTCGTGCATAAGCGGCCCTATGGTGCCCTACGATCCGAACAACCTGCCGGCCGGCTGCGGCCTGACGCCCGACAGCCAGGGCATCATTTCGGCGGACTTCGACCGCGACGGCGATGTCGATCAGGAGGACTTCGGGAAGCTGCAGGCGACGCTGGGGCAGTGATCTGCATTGAAGGGCCTGCAGAGGCATAGGCCTGCTCTTTGCGTCTACACCGGTGCCGTTACCGTGGGACGGCGCTCCAGGTTGTCGCGGTCCCAGGCGGCAAGGGTGGCGGCAGCATCGTAGGTGCTTTCCAGGAACCGCAGCAGGGCCGCTCGCGGCGAGTGGGCTCGTCGAACATCCTCGTACATGAGGATGAACTCGCTCAGTTGGGGGCTGTAGAAGGCTTCAGCGGGGCGGACGATGGCGTCGCGAAAGCCGGCCGGCTCCGGAGAGGCATAGGTGTAGAAAGCGGCGTCCTTGATCTGGTCACCGCCGGGCCAGAAACCTGAACTGATCACTTCGTGTGAGTAGGCTTCACGTGTTACGGGGTCGGCTTGTTTGCGTTCCGGGGCTCGGCGGCCGGAGAATCGCGTTGCGGCCAGATCGAAGCTCCCCCAGAAAAAATGCACCGGGCTGGCCTTGCCGATGAAGCGGGCGCGGAACTCCTTGAAGATAGAGTCGATGCTGACCAGGGCTCGCCAGAAGCGGTGGGCGTACTCTGGGTCATACGCAGCGTGGATTTGATCCCGATCGAATCGAATCGGGTCGGGCACTTCGACCGGCATGGGCCAGATTCCGACGTGAATGCCCAGGGATTGCAGTGCGTCCACGAATTCACGGTGAAAATCTGCCACGCTTTGCGGCACGAGTCGGACGCTCCTGGTTTCATCGGAGTCGGTTTGTATGTTGAGCTCGTGGTTGTGGAAGTCGAAGCAAATCTCGAACATTCCTTCGCCGTACGGAATGGGCGAGGTGGTCAGGCCTCGGGTGTCCACGTACAGCGGCGACTCCCACCAGTGATTCATGTGCGGACTGAGTGCCAGCCGCACCTTGCCCACGATCTGCGTCCACATGTGCAGGGTGTCGCGGGTATCCTTCCAGTCAGCCAAAGGCAATTCCGGCCATGCGAGCTCTGTAGCTGAAGCGTGCTCGACCGCCATAACAGCACCTCCGTCTTCTAAGTCTAGGTCTGCTCTAGAAGGAAGGGTCGAGATGCGAGTGTGGGGCCGGATCGTCAGTGGCGTTGGGCGAGGCTGTTGCCTGGGCCGGTTCCGACGCTACGGCCGAGCCCCTCAATGCGGGCGTGCAACTGAGAGTTGCCTTCTTCGGCGGTTTCGATGATGCAATCCTTGTCGGGGTAAATGTCGTACAGGGCTCGATACTTGATCGGCGTTAGGTTGGGCATGACCACGTTCGCGCCGCGGGATAGCCCTAACTCGCGACCATTCTCCTGGTTGAGGATAGCCAGGGCAGTGGTGCTGGGAATATTGGCGTAGGGGCACATCAGCCGGGACAGGGCCACCACCTTACAGGTCATCAGATCGGAGTTAGGCGCCTGCTCAGATTCGGGCAGGGTAATGGATGGCGGACGCAGGGCCAGCGGCGTGTCCGGATGTTGGATGTACGGCCCGATGCCGATCATGTCGAGATTCAGTCGCCGGAAGGTTTCCAGGTCATCGGCGAGGCTGTCATAGTTTTGGCCGCGGATGCCCACCTTGACACCGCTTCCGACCTCGTAGCCCAAGCCTCTTAGGGTATACTGAATCGCCAACCGGTCGGAGGGGTTTTGCAGCGAGGCAGGGTGAATCAGGTCGTAAAGCTGCGGGTCGGAGGTCTCGAAGCGCAGCAGGTAGCGGTCGGCCCCGGCGTCCCGCCAGAGGGCGAGGTCCTCGTCAGGGCGTTCGCCGAGGCTGAGGGTGACGGCGAGCGGAGTCTCCACCTTTATCCGCCGCACTATGCGGGCAACGAATTGACCGGTGACGCCGTAATCCTCGCCGGCCTGCATGACGACGGTGCCGTAGCCGAGCCGCACTGCCTCGCGTGCGCAGGAGAGGATCTCATCCTCGCTCATGCGGTAGCGTTGAAGGCCACGTCGGCTCGCGTTCAAGCCGCAATAGCCGCAATGCCGCACGCAATAGTTGGAGATCTCGATAAGGCCGCGAAGATGGACGGCGTCGCCTACGCACTTCTGGCGAGCGTCGTTCGCACGCTGCCAGAGCTCTGCCAAGCGAGTCTCATCCGACTCACGCAGCCAGCCGAGGATCTCGGAACGACTGAGCGGCATGCTGTGTGATTGTGGTTCCATCATGGCTTCAGTTTACAGCGGCACCGGGTTCGCAGAACCCGGCTCTGACTCGTCCTAGTGTGAGTCGGCGCGCAGCTTGCGATAGATCTCCAGGGCTGCCGGGAACGGCTGCAGGGCTCGCTCGAATATACCCAGGCTGTAGGCGATCACAAGTCCGTAGTTGGTGATCGGCGTTCCGGCCTGTCGACATCGCATGATTCTGCTGAGCATCTCGCGGCGGTTCCACATGCAGGCGCCACAATGGATGACCAGTTTATATGGAGCAAGGTCCTGGGGGAAGTCGTGTCCCTGTACGTGCTCGAAATGGAGTTTGCCGCCTACGTACTGCGTGAGCCAGCGAGGGATTTTCACTCGCCCGATGTCTTCGCCTATGGGGTGGTGAGAGCAGGCCTCGGCCACGAGGACTCGATCGCCGGTACGGAGAGAATCCACGGCCATGGTGCCGGCCACCTGGGTAATCAGATCGCCCTTGAAGCGTGCAAAGAGGATCGAAAAGCTGGTCAACGGCACGTTTGGCGGGGTGTCGGCGGCAACCTTCAGAAATGCCTGCGAGTCCGTGACGACGAGTCTGGGGGGATGATTGAGCCGATCGAGAGCCCGGCGGAGTTCGCGTTCCTTGACCACGAGGCTGATCGCGTCGCCGTCGAGGAGATCGCGTATGGCTTGGACCTGCGGGTGGATCAC
>JBJKSL010000029.1:0-2756 GCA_046704145.1 Phycisphaerae bacterium | reverse complement strand
GGGCAGACTTGCGAAGAAAAACGCGGTCCTCCGCAGCGAGGCTGGTTTTGCGGGCTATGACCGGACGGCTCAGCAACCACGCAATTGCGGGCGAGACGAGCCACATCGCCAGGACAGGACTTGCGATGCACAAGGCTTCCGGCCGAGCGACCGAGAGCGCCGCTGCGACGACCAACGCGAGCGCGGGGCCCATCCACATCGACCTGCAGATTCCCCACAGGCCGTCGTGATACTTTTGCTCTGAATCATGCGCGGTTTGCCACTCCAGGAGTTTTCGGTGGGTGAAGAGAACGCGTGTGACCGCGCGGATGATTGCGTCAAGGTTCATGAACGCATCGTGTGGCAAGCAGGCCAACACAATGGCGGTATGCACTGATTGCTTTGCCGCGGCCCGAACAACTCTTTTGAGGTGCAGCCACCTTGGGATATCCGGGGCCTTCCCCTTGATCCCCGGCATACCCGCGAAAACCACCGGACTCATCAAGATGGCGAGGAAGATGAGGGCATACAGCAGAGGCGATCCCGTGACCATCCACCCAAGCAGCACAAAAGCCAATAGCCCGAGCGGGGTTAGGCTGCGGCGAAGATTGTCAAGAAGTTTCCACCGCGAGAGCAGTGAGAGTGAGTTCGCGACCCGCTGGTTGTCGGCACCAGGCACGCGCGGTAGCACCCAAGCAGAGATCTGCCAGTCGCCGCGAACCCAGCGGTGCCGACGCCGCGTGTCGCCGAGGTAGCGAGAGGGGTGATCTTCCAGCACAAGCACGTCGCTGACCAGGCCCGCCCGCGCGTAGGAGCCTTCGAGGAGATCATGACTGAGAACCCGGTTTTCCGGTAAACGGTTGCCGAGTGCCTGCTCGAACGCGTCAACATCGTAGATCCCTTTGCCGATGAAGGAGCCTTCACCGAAGACGTCTTGGTAGACATCCGACACCGCTCGGGTGTAGGGATCCATGCCCGGCTCTGTCGCGAAGATGCGGGCAAACCAGGATCGCTCGGCACTGGGCAGGCTGACCTCGACACGCGGCTGAAGAATGCTGTAACCCTCGACCACTCGTCCGAGTTTCACGTCGAACCGAGGACGGTTGAGCGGGTGGGCCAGCGTGCCGGCCAGGTGACCGGCTGCCCCGCGCGGCAACTGGGTGTCGGTGTCGAGGGTAATCACGAATTTGACGGCGGGAAGGATCTCGGTGCGTCCATCGATCACGCTAAACCGTTCTTGCCCTCGGCCGCGAAGCAGTGCGTTCAACTCGGCGAGCTTGCCTCGCTTGCGCTCCCAGCCCATCCAGGCCCCTTCCTGAGCATTCCACCTTCGCGGGCGATGAAACAGGAAGAAGGGGGAGGCCGTTTCACCACACCGCGAGGTATCACCGCCTGATCGAGCGTAGGGGTACTTGCGGTTCAGGGCTTCGATTTTAGCCTTCGCTAGACCCACGAGCTCGGCGTCCCCAGGCATAGTCTCCGCGGGCGCGTCCGGAAAATCGGTCAGCAGAGCGAAATGAAGATGCGGATCGCGATTGGCCAGGAAGCGCACTTCGAGGGATTCCGCCAAAGTCCGGATAGTACCGGCGTCCGTGAGCATGGTGGGCACCACCACCAACGTGCGGCAATCTGCGGCAATTCCTCCGGAGAAAGCTATTCTAGGCAACATCCGCGGTGAAGCTAGCATGCTGATGAGCCAGTTAATGGTCGACACACTCCAATGTCCGGCACACAGCGTCGCGGAGAGCCCCAGGAACAGCAATCCTAAGTATTCAAGACCACCGCGCGCCGCCATCAACACCGTGGCCGTCGTCAGTATCGCCGTCAAAGCGAGAATGGCCCCTCCGTAGAACGGAAAAGCACAATGACGGCCGATTCGCCGGAGTACAATGCGAGTTGAAAGGCGAACTCGCACAACGTGTTCCAGAAGGGATCGGCCCCTACCAATCAAGAAGTATCCGACATGGCTTCTACGGTCGTCACCGCCCTCGCGGGCCAGCTCAATGGCTTTCGCGGCAATCTCTTCTTCCGAGAGCGGACTACGCCTGGCCAGCTCTTCGACCGCATGTCGATAGGAGTCACGGCTGTTGAAATCCATGCGGCTGTAGACCACCGCCGGATCGTCGCAGAGAATCCTTTCGACAGCGCTGGCAGCCTCAACGAATTCCCGCCAGTCCGTCGCTGACAGCAGTCGCAGACTGCCAATACTGTTGCTGATGGAGACCTGGTCGGCGGCCTGGTTCTGGTTTTCAAGTTGAACGAACTGTTCGATCGTGCCGCCTGACTCGTTTAGCCGTTGTTCCAGCCAGTTGATCGGCAGCCCCAGGGCGGCACTTTGGCCGCGCAAACGACGTGCAAATTCCGAAACAAATCCGCTAGTGAGTGGCGGTGAATTACGAATCATGTCGGCTAACACGACGACGAGATTGCCCGGTTCCTTGTCGCTGACCTCCAGCAGCCGGTCCGCCCAGAGACCTGCCCGGTCTCGGTCCCTCCGACCTGCGGCAATCCGGACGGAAATACGACGGAGATTCTCAATCAGGGCCAAGCGAAGCATGATTGGGAGCGCCCACAGTTCGCCGAGTGTGAGCGTCACTGTCGTCTGGTACGACGCGATGAACCGACTCAAGTTGCTGGCGTCGAGGCGTCCGTCCGCGTGCGAGATCAACTCCAGCGCGATGCTGTACACGCGTGGATAACCAGCGAGCGGCCCGTTCACCAGCCGCGGGAGTTCCCTGCTGTATTTCCTGGGAAGGTGTTGACGAGCGGTTCTGATT
>JBJKSL010000028.1:0-5499 GCA_046704145.1 Phycisphaerae bacterium | reverse complement strand
TGGTCAACTATCCGCAGTTAGCCATCCTTGGCCTCTCGCGCACGCACGAGCAGCCCGTAGTTCGCGACGGCCAACTGACAACGCGGTTGATGCTGCCCCTGTCGCTCTCCTACGATCACCGTATCATCAACGGCGCCGACGGAGCCAGGTTCATCCGCCGCGTAGCCGGCCTGCTGGAGGATGCGGAAATGCTCCTCCTGGAGGCGTGAGGAACTGTAATTGATGTCTTCAGACTCCTCTCGACATACCGAACTCGTCGTCATCGGCGCCGGCCCCGGCGGTTACGCCGCTGCATTCGCTGCCGCGGATCACGGCATCAAGACCATTATCGTCGATGCCGACCCGCAGCCTGGCGGCGTATGCCTGAATCGCGGCTGCATCCCGTCCAAGGCTCTGCTGCACGTGGCGCGCTTGATCGGCGAGACGCGTGAGGCCTCGGCCTGGGGCGTTACCTTCGCCGAGCCGACCATCGACGTCGATGCCCTGCGCAAGTGGAAGGACAGCGTCATCGGCAAGAATGCCAACGGCGTGCGACAGTTGGCCAAGTCTCGCGGCGTTGAGATCATCCGTGCCTGGGCACGCTTCGAGAACTCGCAGACTCTGCTGCTGAGCTCGGCCAAGGGTGGTCCTGCCGATCTCGGTCGGCTCACGTACGACAAGTGCATTCTCGCCACCGGCTCGCGACCGACGGTCATCCCCACACTGCAGATCGACAGTCCTCGTGTGTGGGATTCGACCACGGCCCTCGAACTGCCGGAAGTGCCCAAGCGACTGCTGATCGTCGGCGGCGGTTACATCGGTTTGGAGATGGGCACTGCTTACGCGGCCCTGGGCAGCGAGGTCACCGTAGTCGAAATGACCGACGGCCTGTTGCCGGGCGCCGACCGCGACCTGGTCCGCGTACTGCAGAACCGCCTCAAACGCACCTTCAAGCAGATCCTGCTCAGCACCAAGGTCGCTCGCATGGCCGATACGGCAGACGGTGTCTCAGTAACCTTTGAGACTCTTTCAGAGCCGGGTTCTGTGAACCCGGTGCCGTCCGCCCCGGATTCAGCGAACCGAATGTCTTCAGAGCCGGGTTCTGTGAACCCGGTGCCTTCCGCCGGCGAGCAAATCTTCGACCGCGTGCTGGTCTCCGTCGGCCGCACCCCCAACACGCAGGAGCTCGGCCTAGAAAACACCAAGGTGAAGATCCTGCCGCCGCGAGGCTTCGTCCAGGTGGATGAGAAACGCCAGACTGCGGATGAGCACATCTACGCCATCGGGGACATCGCCGGCGAGCCGATGCTCGCACACAAAGCCTCCAAGGAAGGCAAGGTGGCCGCCGACGCCATCGCAGGTCACAAGGCCGCGTTCGACGTGCGGGCCATTCCTGGGGTGGTCTTCACCGACCCGGAGGTCGCCTGGACCGGCCTTAACGAGACGCAGGCCACCGCCAGGGGTATCCAGATAGAAATTGCCAAGTTTCCGTGGGGGGCATCCGGCCGGGCGACGGCCATGGGCCGCAACGACGGCCTGACCAAGATCGTCGTGGAGCCGAAGACCAAACGCGTACTCGGCGTGGGGATCGTGGGGGTGGGGGCGGGTGAATTGATCGCAGAGGGAACGCTGGCTATCGAGATGGGGGCCACCGCCGCGGACGTGGGGCTCACCATACACGCTCACCCGACACTGTCCGAAACCGTCATGGAAGCAGCCGAACTGGGCTACGGAACGACCACTCACCTCTATCGACCGCCGAAGGCATAGTGAAGCCGAGGGGCGGCACGCGCACGGGGGCCACATCGGTGCGGCTGCACTTGAACTCTGGAGCCTTGAAACTCTGGAACCCTTTTTCAGACGGGCATGGGAATAACGCCGGTACGGCTGCCCACGAAGCGGACGCCGATGCCAACGCGATCCTCCTCGTCGGCAGTGCCGGCCAGCAGTTCGGTGCGTGTTACAAGCCCTTGCTGAGAAACGAGTTGCACCTCGCCGGGTTCAGGCCCGCGCTCGTCAATCATCAAGCGGAAAGTGTAGCGCTGGTCCACGGCCACGCAGCAATCGAGGGGGACGACGGCATAAAGCCCGCTGTCGCTTACATTTACGCATTGTCCGGGCACAACGGTGGCGTCCGGCAGGCTGGCGTCCGGCAGGCTGGTGTCTGGCCGAGCAGCCCCTGCTTCCAGCAGTAGCCGACACTTCAGCGGACGACGGGCTGACTGCCGGTAGTCATTCCTGGAGCTCAACGAGGCGGGGTACGACCACTGCGAGGCACTCGTGTGGCGGCCTGCCGTCGAAGGCAGTGGTGATGGCGTGTAAGTCTCGTTAGATAATGAACTAGGCATGCATGGCCTCCTGCCTTCTCCTCCTCCGTCATCATCTTGTCACGTATCTGCGATCGCCCCGCTTAATGGATCGGCCTGGGACGGAATTGCGACCAGGGACTTGGCTACGTCAAATATACTTCACAAAAGCGCTCGGTCAAGCTACAGCGGCGACCTTGAGTCAGTATCGCACGTTTTTTCGGACCTCGCGCCTGATGGCTGAGTTCAGTCCCGCCTGGGGCTGATTCAGAATCCGCCTTCCGACAACCCGCGAGATGTGTAAAGTTCTTCTTGACAGGTCACAACCGGGCAGGTTAAATTGATTGTAGGTTACGGATAGTCTGCCTGCGGTCTAAGTGACGAGGTCGGGCCGTGGGGTGGATCTTCATAACTGATATATACAATCGGCCTTGTCGTTAATTGATGACGTTTGTCATCCGGTATTATTCGATTCTGCTTGCGTTCATTCCGTCCGTAGCCAGCCATTGAGGTGCTTCTTGCGGGTACTTAGCTGTGCCCAAGTGTTGCACCGTCTCTCCTTACGACGCCGCGCCCTCCCGAGTTCGGGACGGACGGCAACTTGCGGCCGATGATGGTGTTCGTCGGACCGTTGGAGTCTGCAGCCTTCTGTGTAGCCCGGCCTAGGGCCTATCGAGTGCCTTGTGGCGAGTGCTCTGCAGAAGGGGCGTTGATTGCTAACAGCATGGAGCAAAGCGCGGTTTGCTGATGCGCATGGCACAGCGGTCGCGTTATCGTTCAAGCGTAAGGATCTGCGGCGGTGCGCCGACGATCCATGGAGATGGTCCTTGCCGCCAGGCAGTTTGCCTCAGTCTGGCGGCTGGCTGCATGGGCTGCAAGCAGGAGAGTTCGCTCGGATCAAGGGACAACCAGCCGAAGGCCGTAATCGCTTTCATATCTGATTGTCCGTCCCCTGTCCGCAGCAGACTCGCCCCCGACTAGCGGCCCGTGCCATTGTGCCACAGTGCACAGGAGGTGTCCTATGAGGCAGACAAAGGCGAGAGCATCTCGTGGCTTCACGCTGATCGAGCTGCTCGTGGTAGTGGCGATTATCGCCCTGCTGATCTCGATCCTGCTGCCCTCTCTGGCCCGGGCGCGGGAGCTGTCCAAGCGGACGGTTTGTGCGGCCAACATGAAGGGCATCGGCACCGGCTTCGCGGCCTACGCGACCGGCAACCAGGATGACTGGCCGATTCCTGCCCACATGGCGTCGACCCTCAACTACGCCACCAAGGTGATCTACGTGGGCAAGATCGGCTATCGCCGGGGACTGAAAGCCGCCGCCGATGCGGGAGAGTCCTTCCTCGATTCCAACAATAATGGCGACCCGGCGATTTCGACCACCCGAGCCTTTTGGTATCTGGTTCGCAGCGGTACGGCTTCGCCCAAGTCCTTCATCTGTCCGTCCAGCGAGGACCAGCCGAACTCCGAGGACAATCCCCAGAACTACTGGGATTTCGGTGTGGACGACAGCCAGAGCCTGAACGCCACCGCCACTGTCTACAACCAGTCAGGCAGTTGGGGCGCTGGCCCGAGCCAGCCGGGCGCCAATGGCTACAAGCAGTGCAGCTATGGTTATCAGGTTCCTTTCGGCAAGAACGGCAAGCCGAACCCCAACGTCGATCAGGATATGGCCCTTGCGGCTGACAAGGGTCCCTACGGTGCTTGGTACGAAGCCGGCAAGGATTATTTGAAGAACGGTAGCCCCGCTCCCTGGAACGGCACCAGCGATACTACGGTCAACGATCCCAGCACCTCCACCTACGACACCGCCGGTCCCAACAGCACCAGCGGGCCGGACGATTGGCGAAGGTTCAACTCGCCCAACCACGGTGGCGCAGGCGATGGCGAAGGCCAGAACGTGCTCTACCCGGACGGCCATGCCGATTTCGCCACGACGCCGATGGCCGGGACTGCCAAGGACAACATCTACACCGCCTGGAGCCCGAAGACTGGTAACACGCCTGGTGTAACCTACTTCGACCGTATCCAGGGAAATCGTCCCGTCAACAGCAACGCTGCGGACACCGACACTGCTCCTAACGGTGCGACGGACTCGCTGATCTATCCGTAAGCAGTCAGTCGTAGTTGGTACGCTTAGCGTTGAAGACAATGCCCAAGCCGCCGGGAGGTTCGCTCTCGGCGGCTTCTTTTCTGGCCGGACGGTTGGGCCGCTACCATGGCCGAGGATCTCTATAGTAAAGTGCTGCTGAACGAATCGGCCGTCGGTTGCTTACTCTGCAGCTATCTCGGAACGGTAGGCTCGATTGGCTAGATGCCGTGCGTAGATACGCGAACCGCTGGAAAACCTCTCTGGGCGACCGGTCTTCGTTGAACTATCTGCTGAAAGACATCTTTATCATGATGATTTTGGCTTGACGCCCCGACCCGATCCGGCATAATGGTGGACAGTTGAATATTTACCGCCCGAGTATCGGTGTTCGGGCCGGTTGCAAATATGCCTGGTCGCACCCCACATGGATGGGCAATCCCCCCCTTGTCCGTCTACCCGCGACCAGGCTTTTTTTGTTGGCCGGCGGGCTCGAACAACGCCACGAGCAGCATTGCACACCGCCTGTGCACACCGTCTGTGCTGGCCTATCACTTTGCGTATGGACTCTGATAAGCAGTTGGAGGCTTGTGGTAAGAAGAACCGCCCGACATGAAATGGAGACGATGGGATTCGAACCCACGACCTACGCATTGCGAACGCGTCGCTCTCCCAGCTGAGCTACGTCCCCAGGTTAATCCTCAATAGTCTATCGGCCAAAGGGCCCCTCGGCAAGAGCGCCAACTTAGCCCCGAGCCGCTGCATCCAGAGCCCTTTCCCGCTGCAGCCCTGGCGTTGCCTACTTGATGTCGATACCCACCATCCGGCCCTTGAGTTTCTCGGCCTTATCGCCCGCGTGCTCCAAAGCCGTGTGGTAGTCGATCCACTCCTCCGTCACGAGCATGTGCAGCGAGTCGATGTACGTGATGCACCCCAGTTCCTTCATGGCCGGCTTTTCCATCTCCGCCACCGCCTCCGGGTAACGTCGCTCGCGAATGTACCGGCGGGTCAGCGGGTTCGGGATGAATATCTCATACGCCGGCACGACATCGATGCCTTTCTTGACGCAGGGCAGCAACCGCTGATTGATGATTGCCCCCAGATTGTCTGCCAGCGTGCCCAATA
>JBJKSL010000027.1:0-3419 GCA_046704145.1 Phycisphaerae bacterium | reverse complement strand
CGTCCAAGCCCTGGCCGACTCAAGGCAAACCCCAGAACACCCGGCCAGGGATATACGTTTGCAGAACAAAGTGTGAGTAGGCAGAGCGGAAGCACCAGCCATGCCGCCCGCTGCCCGGATCCGCTGGGTGAGCGACAAAATCGTAGACAAGCCACCCAACGAATGCCATACGACGCTAGCAGAGCGACAGCCAGCGGCAGAACCAGCATCGCCGGGAACATGATCTGCCCGACGAAAGCGTACCTGTCGTAAGCCGGCAAGAAAGGCCAGAATGTGAGTGACATCAGCAGCAGCACGAACAATGTAACAACGACGCAGAGGGCCGAATGCCATCGCGGCGGAGGTTAAGACCAGTGACGAGCGAGCCGGGTCCGGAACCAAGCCCTCTTTGGATCGTAGTAGGTCCGCACGTCCGCCGGATCAAACCCCCTACCGCACTCAGGGCAGACATTGTCCGGCAGGCCGCGGAGGGAATAGCCGCAGTGCAGGCAGACGGCAGTGTCGGGCCGTTGAGACATGCGACGATTATGCTACTGGGTGACACTGCATCAAGCCAGCATCCTTGGCGAACGCTCATTCAGAGTCGCGATCCGGTTTGTTCAGTGTGCTCCCTCATCGCGAATGAATCACGCTGTCCACAACCCGCCTGACGCTGCCTACTTCTTGGTGGACAGCGTCATCAGGTAGGCGACCAGGTCGTTCACCTGTTGGTCGGACAGATTGCTGAACGAGGGCATGACCGTGGAGGGCTTGTGCGACTTGGGGGCGCGTATTTGCTGAGCCAGCCATTGCCTGGAATGCCCCGCGTTGGCGATGTTGGACAAGTCCGGCCCCACGTTGCCGCCCTGCCCGTTGACCTTATGGCACGAACTGCACCCCTGGCTGTGAAACAGCTTCTCGCCTTCCGCGGCGTTGCCCGCATCCGACGAAGCGGGCGGATCGTCACGCATCGATGGATCCGAAGCACCGGAGTGCGTCGTCTGACAGCCGAGGCCAGCCCAGCCGGCCAGCAACATCAGCATCCCCATAACGGCGGCATATCCGTGCACAATGGTCGGTGTTCGCATGAGACTTCTCCTTCAAACGCTTCTTCAGGCAAAGACTGAAGCCGATCGTCATGCTGTCGGATAATTGTCAGCAATCCGCAGTTCCCCGTCATCAAGATAAGGAGCGGATGCTCGATTGAGGGAATTCTAGGCAGGAGCTATCACGAAGAGGCAAAGCAAATCCAGCCGCTCTACCACTCCATCCACTCCCAGCGGGTCAACAGCAGGCGTCGATCCTTCGGCAGCGAAACGGTGAACGGGTAATAACGAACAGCGCGGGACGGCAGCCCTACAAGCTCAAACTTTACCGGGCCGCCCAAGCATCCGATTCGACGAACCAGCAACAAGCCGACGAGTTGGCAGTGATTGTCCGCCTGCATGACGTTGTTGATCTGGCGGGCTTTGTACTCCATGAAGGGCAAGCTCACGAGGACTCGGACGGGGCCGAGAACAGGACTCAGCCCAAGACAAGCAATCCCGACATACGCACAGATGTGCAGCACGCGATGCCGCCACGTTACCTCGTCCACGAGGGCCGCGAGGTATCGGTTCGCAAAACAAGCGATCCTGGAATGGCGACGCAGGCAGTACGAGAGAAGCAGTCCCGCGAGGAACGCACCTGCGACAATGGTCTCGGCCTCAGCTACTTCGGCATCGGGAAGCCAGAAGAAGCTCAGCCCATCCACGAACACAAGCGTGAAGACTACCGTCAGCACCGGGTGCCAAGCCGGCAGCGGTCCAGCCCAATGTCGCCAGAGACGTACTGTCCGCGGCCACGTGGAATCCCAGTAGCTCCTGGGCTCCGCCGGGTCGAACGCCCTACCGCACTCGGGGCAGACGTTGTCCGGCAGGCCGCGGAGGGAATAGCCGCAGTGCAGGCAGACGGCAGTGTCGGGCAGACTGGAGGCCAAGGCGATCTCCTCTTGCTTTTCAATGAGACCAGTCACGAACGTACCAGTCACGCGACAGCCGCAGTCCATAGTTGCCCGGCAGCGGCTCTGGGCAGGATGGATCCCAGATGAATCCCAAGCCGTTAGAGGCGAACGAGAACGATCGTGGCGGCCGAGGTAGGTGGTCGCGAATTTCAATCTTTACGCGACCGTCGCCCAAGATAACGGCTCTGCGAATCCAGAATAGTCCGGCCTCGCGATTGGTTACCGGTTTGCCCGTCGACTTGGCCTGCTGGACCACCTGGTTGATAAAAGGCCGGCTGACGTTGAAGCGAAGCAGAAGAGGCCAAGGGTATATCAGCACGGAGAGTATCAACGCAACGCAGATCGGCAGAGCGAGCCAGCGTGGGGAAGTCAGTTGTGGCGAGGCGATATTGTAGCCCAGCCGTCGAAATGAACGGATCTTCCGCAAGCGACTGCACCACGCGACGCTGCACGTCAGGGGCAGCCATATCCACGAAAAGGGCGGACTCAGCAAGAAGACGAAGAATTCAATCGGGTTCCCGAGATGCTCCGGCAGATACGCCACACCCACTGCAGCCCAGGAGTACGGCGACCAGAATATGGGCCACAGGATCACAAGCGTTCCGCTGAGAATCGCCAGCAGTTCCAACCCTCCTGGCCCTTGCGCTAGACGTTGAGCCCCAGCCGTCCAACCGTGTTCCGGTGCCAGATAAGTGAAGGGGTCCACCGGGTCGAACGCCCCACCGCACTCTGGGCAGACGTTGTCCGGCAGGCCGCGGAGGGCGTAGCCGCAGTGCAGGCAGACGGCAGTGTCGGGCAGTTGAGACATGCGGCAATTATGCTACTCGGTAACATTGCGGCGAGCCAAGGCCTCGGCTACCCTTCGCAGATCAATCGGCTTGGTCCGTCACTGCGAAGGAGCACGTTTTGCTGGAGCATCTCACCGCCATCAGGGACATACTTTGGGGACCGTGGCTGCTGGTGCTGCTGGTCGGTACACATTTGTTCTTGACCGTTCGGCTGCGCGGCATTCAGCGGTACATTCCGCGAGCGATCAAGTTGTCGCTGAAGCGGACCCGCGAGGGCGAAGGCGAGATCAGCCATTACGGTGCACTGGTCACAGCGTTGGCGGCCACCATCGGCACGGGCAACATCGTGGGCGTGGCGACGGCTATTACCGCCGGCGGGCCGGGGGCCGTGCTGTGGATGTGGCTAACCGGCGTGTTCGGCATCGCCACCAAGTACAGCGAAGCCCTGCTCTCAGTTAAATATCGCATCGTGGACTCCGACGGGCGGGTTTCAGGCGGACCAATGTACGTGCTGGAGCGGGCCCTGGGGCAAAAGTGGCTGGGCGTGCTGTTTGCGTTGTTCACCGCGATTGCCGCCTTCGGCATCGGCAACATGAACCAGGCCAACTCAATCGCCCAGAACCTGAAAACCCACGTGAATCCGACCGTCA
>JBJKSL010000026.1:0-2948 GCA_046704145.1 Phycisphaerae bacterium | reverse complement strand
CTCCTACAGGAAGGCTCGCGGCCGGATCAGATCGCCGCCGCACGGCACGCCCTTGGGGAGGCAAAGCAGCAGTACGAACTAGTGAAGATCGGCCCGCGCCGGGAAGACATCGACAAGGCAGTCGCGGACCTGGCGGAGGCGCAGGCTAACCTGGACATGGCTACGACCCGACTGAGTTATGCGACGGTGGCGTCACCAGTGACCGGCGTCGTGCTATCCAAGAACGCCGAGGTTGGAGATGTGGTTGCAGCCAACACGCCGGTGCTGACGGTGGCGGACCTGCGCCATGTGTACCTGCGGGCGTACATCGACGAGGCGGACCTTGGCAGGGTCAAGCTGGGCCAGCAGGCCCGCGTGACCACCGACACATACCCCGGCAAGGTTTACGATGGCACGATCAGGTTCATCTCGCAGGAGGCGGAGTTCACGCCCAAGTACGTCCAGACGCCAAAGGAGCGGGTGAAGCTGGTCTACCGCGTGAAGATCGACATCAACAACCCGCAGCTCGAGCTCAAGCCCGGCATGCCGGCGGACGCCGTGATCGAGGTTGGTCATTAGCCGCTGAGGTCGCTGAGGACGCTGAGGAGAAGATATATGACTGCTGCCGAGTGTAAGATCGCGACACTTGCAGTTGTGGACAACTATCTCTCCGGAAAGGCGACACAGGACGACGTCTGGCAATGGGCTCAACGAATTATCGTGTCGAACGACTTTGACGACCTGCCGTTTGAGATTCAGGACGCGATTCACGGCCTGTGGCTCTTACACGACAAAGACGCGGCCTGGGTGCCGACAACTGATGAAGTCCGAGCTCTTCGGGAGCAGCTTGCCAATTTCCAAACAGATTGAGCAAGTCTTCTTCCTCTGCGACCTCAGCGCCCTCAGCGGCTAATAGAAATGGACACGATACGCACCGAAAATCTGAGCAAGTCTTTCGGCGACCTCAAGGCCGTGGACGGCCTGAGCCTGTCCGTGCAGGAAGGGGAGATATTCGGCCTGGTCGGTCCGGACGGCGCGGGCAAGACCACGATGATGCGCCTGCTTGCGTCGATCATGGATCCAAATGCCGGCGATGCATGGGTTGCCGGCCGCCACACTGTCAAGGAAGCCCAGCTCGTCAAGGAGCAGATCGGCTACATGAGTCAGCGGTTCGGACTTTACGCCGACCTGACAGTGATGGAGAACCTGGACTTCTACGCGGATATCTATCAGGTGCCGCGAAAAGGCAGGCATGAGAAGACCGCCGACTTGCTGGCCTTTTCGGGCCTGGTGCCGTTCCGCAAGCGGCTGGCGGGCAACCTCTCTGGCGGCATGAAGCAGAAGCTCGGTCTTGCCTGCACGCTGATTCACACGCCGCGGGTGCTGCTGCTGGATGAGCCCACAAACGGCGTGGACCCGGTCAGCCGGCGCGACTTCTGGCGAATCCTTTACCAGCTCCTGCGGCAGAAGGTCACGATCTTCGTCTCGACCGCGTACCTTGACGAGGCGGAGCGGTGCAACCGGCTGGCGCTGATGCACAAGGGGCGCCTGCTGGCCCTCGGTACGCCGCAGGAGGTCAAGGGCCTGATGAAGCGGACGATCCTGCAGGTACGGTGCGAGAAGCTCCATCAGGCCGCGATGCTGCTCCGCGAGCGGCTGGGTACGCAGCAGGTGGGGCTCTTCGGCGATCGGCTGCACGTGCTGGCGGATGAGCCGCAGAGCACGACGACGCACATTCGAGAGTTACTGGCCGGCCAGGGCATCCAAGTGCACGGCGTCGAGCAGATCGAGCCGTCCTTGGAAGACGTCTTCGTCTCGGTACTAACTGAACAAAACAGCGGGGATGAACACAGATGAACACGGATAAGACAATGCAAAGGCAACCAGACATCAAGTTGGCTGCGCTGGAGATATGGGTCGCTGGCAGGCAGTTCGAAGAAAAGGACGATTATTGGGATGGCAATTGGCTCATCGTGACTGTCCATTGCGGTTCTGCAGGCTCTGATGTTTGGAGTCAAGGACCAATCCTGCATCTGTCTGAAGTGCAATGGTGGCTCAAGGAGGTTCGTCTTCTATATCAGCGCATTGAAGGGGCGGTGGAGTTGAATTGCATGGAGCCCAATCTGTGGGTTGGGATTCAACTGGACCAACGGGGTCACGGCCAGTTAAAGCTGAAGGTAACGCCTGATAACATGCGAGAGTGGCATGAGTATCTTGTCGAGATCGACCAATCGTACCTGCCGCAGTTGATTAGTTCCTTGGAGGACATCCTAAGAGAGTATCCGATACGGAGTCCGCGTGATTCCAAATGAAATAAGGCCGTTATCTGTGTTTATCTGTGTTCATCCCCGCAAGTAGTTTGAATGAATGATAAAGCGGACATAGCGATCAGCGTTCAAGAACTGACTAAACGCTTCGGCAGATTCGTCGCCGTCGACCGCATCAGCTTCGACGTGCGGCGGGGCGAGATATTCGGCTTCCTTGGGCCTAACGGGGCTGGCAAGAGCACCACCATCCGCATGCTCTGCGGGATACTCGCCCCCACGAGCGGCGGCGGGCGGGTTGCGGGCCTGGACGTCGCAAGCCAGGCCGAGCGAATCAAGGCCAACATCGGCTACATGAGCCAGAAGTTTTCGCTCTACGAGGACCTCACCGTCGAAGAGAACATCAACTTCTACGGCGGCATTTACGGCCTTGCGGGCACGCGCCTCACCGAGCGGCGGCAGTGGGTCATCGAGATGAGCGGCCTTGCCGAGCACCGCCGCAGCCGCACCTCATCCCTCGCCGCCGGGTGGAAGCAGCGGCTTGCCCTTGGCTGCGCGATCCTGCACGAGCCACCGATCGTGTTTCTGGACGAGCCAACCAGCGGTGTTGACCCGATCAGCCGCCGCAGGTTCTGGGACCTGATCTACCACCTGGCCGCCGGCGGCGTGACGGTGCTGGTGACCACGCACTACATGGACGAGGCG
>JBJKSL010000025.1:0-3103 GCA_046704145.1 Phycisphaerae bacterium | reverse complement strand
TTTGGCGGCTGAATCAAGGTCGGCCGGGAACGCATGGCGGCATTGAGCATAACCGCCTCGCCCATAAAGCTTTACGGGGGCGGCCCCAGGTTCCAGAGTTGCCCGTTTCAGGGCAGCCGGTAAAGGGCGGTATCGTCGAACAGCACCGGCTCGTCGTCGGACTGATTCTTGGCGCCGATCATGAAGACCAGTCGCCCGGCGCCTTCCGGCACGGTGGTCAGGAGGATCAGCCGCTGCCAATCGCCCTGAGAAATAGCGTATACCTGGCCGTCGAATCTGTTGCTGGGATGCCATGCACCTGTAGGCGTCTGATATCTGACGGCCAGGAAGCCGCGGCTGTCCTTGCCGACCCATTTGGTCCTGGCCCAGGCGAAGGCAAGATACCGCTGGCCGGGCTTGACGTCGCGTACTGCCTGCACGAACACCGATCCCGAGCGGCCGTGGACAACGCAGGCCGCGGTCGAGCCCTGACGGCCCTTGCACGACTCCTTCGACAAGACGCCTCGGCCGCCATCGCTGTAGATGGACCAGGCCGCCTGCGAGGTGCGCGGTCCGGGCTTGTCTGCCTCGCGAGTTACCGCGAGCTTGCCTTCTTCGAAGCCGGGGTCGCGCAGCAGGTTGGCTGGCTTCTTGCTGGTGACTGAGAACCATGCTTTGAGCAGCTCTGAATCTCGGCAATGCGACGAACTGGTGAGCTGAGTCTTGAGTTGGGCCAGTTGATCGGGCCTGTTTTTCTCGTACGAGTCCAGCAGACGCAGCGCGCCGATCCAGCCGCCTCGCTCGAGGTTGGCGACCTTGCCGATCATGAGATAGTTCTTGGCGGCCAGGCCTCGCAGGTTCTCGCCGAAGATATCATCCCGCTGCATGCAGAAGTCCCAGAACGGCTCGCGCTCGGTGCACATGTGCATCAGATCCTGGCACTGCGCGAGAGCCTTGTCCGCCTGCTCTGCGTTGCTGACCGGATTGTCGATCAAATCCTCGGAAAGTGCGTATCGCTTGATCGCGTAGCCTGCGTACAGCAGCGCGGCGCGGATCACCTCTATGCGCTGACGCACGACTGGCGTTTCGGCCTGAGCATCGGCGGCATCGAGCAGAGCCACGCCTTGGTCGACGGCCTCGGGCGAGATGGCCTGGGCCTGCATAAAGATGTTGCGATGCTCCCAATCCGTGCGGCCGGGTGGCGGGTTGTTCCAGGCCCGCTCGAGCAGGTCGAAGTAGCGAGCCATGGTCGGGGCGGCGGTGCCGAACATCCTGGTGAAGTACTCGTCGAGCAGGGTGTCGATGTCGAGCGAGGCGTCCCACTCCATCTTGGCGAAGGCCCAGATCATGGGCGCGGTGTGCGGCAGGAAGGTGTTCAGTTCGGCGTAGTAGCCCTCCATGCCGAGGGACTTGTCGAAACGCATCTGCTCGGCCATGGTGTGCGGGTAGTAGCGCGGGGTGACGGTGCCCAGGCCGAAGTAGTCATAGCGCGAGAGATGCTTGCAGCGTTTAGCCCATTCGGCAGTCAGGGCGTGGTCCTGCTCGCGGGTTTCCGGGTTGTACCAGGAGGCGCTGACCTCGGTTATGAAGCCGAAGACGTTATCCTCCAGTTTTTCGACGGTTTCCGGTGGCTTGCGGGCGATGGAGTAGATGAGCGTGCCGATGTAGCGGTCGGGATGCGTGCGGGCGACTTCGCGGGCGACGGCGTTCACGAACTTGTAGTGGCGGTCGGAGAACTCGCGCTTCTCGTAGCTGTCGGGATGGGCATCGAGCGCGCGGCACTTGGGGCAATCGCACATGTAGGCGATGTCGTCCATGCCGAGGGAGAAGCTGTCGCCGTCGGGGTGGGTGTCGAAGTACTTGCGGGCGGCTTCGACGGTCAGGCGGATGACGTCGGGGTTGCTCTCGCAGGGCCGCCAATAGCGATAGCTGTCGCTGGGGGGAATCCAGCGTTTGCCCTTGAAGAGCGGGTAATACTCGGGATGAGTCTTGGCGTACTTGCTGGGCGGGAAGACCCGGTAGAGGTTGTTCTGGAACTGGCGGCGAGGGATGAGTTCTCCGCTGACGGTCTTGTTGCGTAAGTTCCAGCGGATCCAGGACTCGGCGAAGTTGTGGCCGGACCAGATGCGCGGCGAGGTGTCGGGGACTTTGACGCGGTCGGCCACATCGACCTGCAGTTCGCCGGCTTTGCCCGCCGGCACGTATTCCCAGGCGTCGCCGGGCGCGAACCAGCGCACGCCTAGAGTGTCTTCAATGAAGCTCATGACCGCGAAGCACGCGGGCGTGGGGTATCGGCCGGTGAAGTAGACGTTGCCGTCGCGAACGTGGATGGCGTAGCTCTCGGGGTTGAGCCTGGCGTCGGGCAGGTCGGTGGCAGTGGTGGTTTCGCACTGGCCGATGTACAGGCCGGTGCCTTCGACGCGTTTGCCGTCGCGTGCGATGGGCAGCTCGACGCCGCAGATCTTTCGCACGTAGGTCTGGAGGTCGGCGGCGGCCTGCTCCATGCGTTCGGTCCCGTTGGCCGGCATCACGATGGTGGCGGCAGGTTTACCGTTGTGGGCGAGGGTGATCTGCGCGGCGGCGGCCGGTGCTTGCGATGCGGCGAGTGAGAGAAGACCGAGCCACAGGCCGGCCAGGCCGAGACGATTCAAGTTGTACATTGTCATCCCCTTTGGCTGGAGCCGCCGTGAACACGGAGGCGTAAGGCGGCAAGCTACTCGGACTTCGGCACGGTCGTCAAACGCGTGGGAGCCATGGGATGTCGGTCGCGGGCGGAAGTGTGCGTAACACCTGTGCTGGCAGAGAGTTGCGTTCGCCCTGGGGCCGAAATCGGTGGGTTCGTCTTTACAGAAGCGTGTTTCGCCGGCCCGGCGATGACGGCGGCGACGCGAGGTTCGGTCGCGATCCGTACTGGTAGAACGCGGCGGGTGAACCGGGTCGAGGGTGGGAAAGTGAGAAGGTGGGAACGTGGGAAAGTGGGTGGCAACACTTTGTCGTTAGGCACCGGGGTCAATAGACCCCGGCTCTGATGATCGGGAGGCAGTCCTTTGTCGTGTAGCACCGGGGTCAATAGACCCCGGCTCTGAAAGATCAGGTGGTGACGGCTTGTTCTATGGTTTTGAAG
>JBJKSL010000024.1:0-3215 GCA_046704145.1 Phycisphaerae bacterium | reverse complement strand
ACTCGAGGTTCAGATCGGCCAACTGCACCGCTGCATCGCCGGCAGATACTCGGGCCTCGCCGGTGGCCACCGCGTTGGTCTTCTGCTCGAACTCCATCTCGCTGACGGCTGAAGCAGCCACGGCGTCCTTGTATCGTTTGAGCTCGTCACGAGCCAGCACGAGTTGGGCTCTGCTCTCGGCGAGACTGGCCTTGGCCGCATTCAGTGCCGCCTGGAAGGGGCGGGGATCGATCTCAAACAAGAGGTCGCCCTTCTTGACGTCGGCACCGTCCTCAAAGTGCACGGCCATGATCTTGCCGCCGACCTGCGGCACGATGGTGACCGAGTCCGTGGGCACGATGCGGCCGATCTCATCGACGTACACCGGCACCTCGGCAGTAGTAGCCGTGGCAACGGTGACCATGCCAGGCGGCCGCCCGGACATCAACGACTTTGGCGCTTCCTTCTGATGCTCGCACCCGGCCATCAAGGCCAGCCCGAGGGCGGCCCCGGCGAGGGCCGCCACCTTTGGTAGATACGATTGTCGCAACTGTTGCATGGTACTCTCGATGCTTTAAGCAAGGATCGCGCGTAACCCACGCGCGGCGTAAGTCATGTTGCCTGGGAATCCGACCTCGTCATGGCCAGGAGCTTGTCGATTACCGCCTGCCTGAGCTCACCTTCCGGAACGGCCAGCCCCAGCAGACGACATAGACACAGGCCGTCAATCGCCAGCCTGACGATGCTGGCCGTCGCCGGATCAATGCCGTCGGTCTGCAACTGCTTTTGCCATTCGATGAACCTTTCCCGAGCGGGCCCCAGGTACTGTGGGTCTGTTCCGGCCGCGGCGAGCAGCGCGGTGTGCACCGGCTCTTCCTCCGGGCTGAGCGGCTGTATGCGTGCCGCCAAGTATGCCCGGGTGAATGCGCCGCCGGTTTCGCTGTCGGCCTCTATGGCCTGGGCTTGTTCCGCGTCGCATCGGCAGACCATCCGCTGGACGATGGCGGAGATCATCGCAGACTTCGAGGGAAAATGGTACAGCAGCCCGCCCTTGCTGACGCCAGCCTCGCGAGCTACAGCTTCCAGAGTGAGGTTGGCCACGCCCTGGCATGCCACCACTTGTTCGGCTGCGTTGAGCAGTCGATCCCGCACCCCAGCGGCGTGAGCTGCCCCCTCGACCTCGGACTTCTCCACCTTCATCGGGCACGACTATACCGTCTGGACGGTACATCTGGCAAGATACAGCAGGACTGCATCTTGCCGGGGCTGCCACAGGGCGCTGACCGCTGGCGAAGTTCAGCCAACGGCGGGCGCGGCGGGACCGGAGCGCAGCCGATCTGAGGATGAAAAGTGCTGCCCGATAGCCAAGAACGGCGACGTAGGATGATTCAGAAAGAGAAGTCGATCTCCCTGTTCTTGGCAGTCCCGAACCAAAGGTTCTCTTTGGGAGTGGGATTACCGGTGGGATTGCCTTTGATGTCTTCCGCACTCATCAAGCTGTAGTAGCCCAGCCGTTCGGCATGGCCGTCAAAAAAACCGGTATTTGCGCTAGTCCTGGCCTGGTAATGCTGGTCAGGAACCCTGATGCTCCTCACCTGAGCTGGATCAAACCCAAACCTGCCGCCGTTCGGATTGGCGGCGGTGTAGTCGTACCCTCGCAGGCCGGGGAGGTTGCTCCGGTCACCATGTCTAAACCGCAAAGCGCGGCCAAGATGATCGGCCCAGTACTTGGGCGCGGCCGGCGGCATATTCTCGGCAAAGATGCCCGGCTTGCCCCCTTCTATCAAAAGGATGGGGTTTCCTTTGACGGTCTTGAGACCGGCGCTGGCATTGGCGGAAAAGCTAAGCCAGAGAATAGGAACCAGTGTAGGGGCTGTACCGGTGCGACCTGCATCCGGCCACAGCATCTTTCCCTTGTAGTCAAGAACGTTGTAATGCCAACTTGCGCTTGTGACCTGGGGCGTGGCCTCTGCGAACCTGGCCTTGGCAGTGGCGTTATACCTGATGACCAGATCGCCATCTGGATCACCGAACGCATCGCCACCGAATCTATCATCCTGCAACTGATCCTGAATGTCCGTCTCCCAGTTACCGCCGCCAGCGTCGTACAGCCGGTTGAAAATGGCATCCCCCGTGGTCGTGCCCTGCTTAGTCGTGCCATTGTATAGGTCCACTTGCACCGCTGGCATGGGTCGCGGATGTGTGTCGGAGGGGCATGTGTACAGTTCCGTCTGGCCCTTGTTGATTTTCAGGGTCTGCACGGCCCACCCGTAGTTGGTGCTCCAGCGCTCGCGTCTCGCCTGCGTTTCGACCTGATTCGTTGCGACCGCAGTAAGGCTCTGCTTGAGGTTACTCAGGCAGACCACCGCGCGAGCTTCCTCCCTGGCCCGGGCGAGCGCAGGCAGCAGAATCGCAATAAGCAGGGCGATAATCGCCACAACCACGAGCACTTCAATCAAAGTAAATCCGCACCGCCGCTGTGACTTGCCAGCAGAAGACATTCGGTTGCCACCTTTCCCGCAGACGTGGACAGGCTCGCGCCGCGATACAACGGTTATCGTAACACGCAAACAGCCTTAAAGTCTACCTAAATCTATCGGACGAATTGTGGCCACAGGAGCACAGAAGTTCTCCACGTAGCCCGGAGATCCCGGTTGGCACTTGCTGGCACACCCGCGATCCACTGCATTGCTTTTTTGTAGCGGCGAACTGGTCGCGTTCCCGAGGTGTTTGGCCCAGCTCTTGCGCTACTCAGCAAGACGGCATCAAAGTGTCGAAGCCACGCGGCGGAAGTGGTAGCCCACTATGGCCATAGTCATGGCTTCGACAAAGGCTCGGGGATGGTAGATCAGCACCCGGCCCATGAACGCCCAATAGGCGCGTCGGCCGCGGGTCAGCAGACCCATGACGAACATGGCCTTAAGCAGGGCGAGTACTTCCGGCCAAGTCCAGAACGTCGGACCCTGCGGCTGGTATTCGCGCAGGAAGCAAAGAATACGGTCATAGTAAACTTTGGGCTGGTAAAGCCGTTTAACCAGCGAGCGGTAGCCCTGCACGAGCGTGTCGCGGTCCAGGCGGGGCACGAAATTCAGCATACCGTCGATATTGTTGCCGGTGGAGCCGCCGATGAGCCGGCCCTCTTCCTGCAGACGGTGGAACAACTGCGTGCCCGGCAGGGCTGTGAGCAGGCCGACCATGGCGGTGACGATGCCGGACTGCTGAATGAACTGGTGCTG
>JBJKSL010000023.1:0-3771 GCA_046704145.1 Phycisphaerae bacterium | reverse complement strand
CGGCATTCGCGCGGTCGGCAAGAATGGTGTCGGCGTCGGCAGCGGTCAGGCCGTACTCGTGCTGCATGCGGCTCGAGCGTTGCAGAGGCGTCTCGCCTACAGTCTCGCGGATTTCGGCGAGCCACTCGTCGCTGACCTGCACCGGCATAAGGTCGGGATCGGGGAAGTTGCGATAGTCGTGAGCCTCTTCCTTGCTGCGTTGATACTCGGTGACGCCACGGACGTCGTCCCAGCCGCGGTTTTCCTTGGCAGCCTTCTTCACGACGTAGTCGCGATTGCTCATCCACTCGCTGACCTGGCGTTCGATCTCATAGCCGATGGCGTCGCGGACCGCCCGGAAGCTGTTGAGGTTCTTCACCTCGCAGATGGGCGTGCGGTGCTCGTGGCCGTCGTACTCGATGGCGACGTTCACGTTAGGCTCGAAGCGCATCTGGCCCTTCTGCATGTTGCCTTCGCTGACGCCGAGATAGACCACCAGCCGCTGCAGTTCCACGCAGAAGTTGTAAGCCTCTTCCGCGGAGGTGATGTCCGGCTGGGTGACGATCTCCAGCAGCGGCGTGCCCGTGCGGTTGAGGTCGACCTGCGTCACCGAGGGGCGATCGTGAATGTTCTTGCCGGCATCCTCCTCGAGATGCGCACGAATGATGCCGACGCGGCGGGTTTCGCCGTCATGGCCGGTGGGCACGTCGAGAGCACCGTCGTAGCACAGCGGCAGATCGTACTGGCTGATCTGGTAATTCTTGGGCAGGTCTGGGTAGTAGTAGCACTTGCGGTCCCACTTGCTGAACTTGGAGATCGAGCAGTTCAGGGCCAAGCCCGCACGGACGGAGAACTCCACCGCCGGGCGATTCATCACCGGCAGCGAGCCGGGCATACCCAGGCACACCGGGCACACGTGACTGTTCGGCTCAGCTCCAAACGACAGCGGGCACGAGCAGAACATCTTGGTCTTGGTGGCCAACTGGACGTGGATTTCCAGGCCGATGATCGGGCGTATTTTCAGTTCGGTGCGGTCCATAGTGGCCTCATATTACCACGGAAGGCCGAAAAGAGAACTACCACGGAATACACGGAAGACACGGAAAAAAGGAGACCTTATGGCGGGCTTCGCTTAGACCCTCCCATGCATTAGAATAAGTGGATGCCCTGCATCAGCCGGTTTTACGGGATTATGGTCTATCTGTACGCGAATGACCACGAACCTCCGCACTTCCACGCACGGTATGCGGGGCAGGACGTCGCGATTGAAATTGCCACGCGCGACGTTCTGGTCGGGCGGTTGCCGGGGCGGGCAATGCGGCTTGTGCTGGAGTGGGCCGAACTCCATCAGGAGGAGTTGTTGCAGAACTGGCAGCGAGTTCAGCAAGGCGAACTACCCGCTTCCGTAGAACCGCTGCCCTAAGGAGTACGTGACATGTATCCTCGACCTACACAGGTGAGCTATTCCGGCGAGCATCGCTTGCTGATTGCATTCGAGGACGGCGTCCGGGCTGAACTCGATTTCACCCCTATGCTCGGGCAGGGAGGCGTCTTCGCTCAGTTGAGCGATCTTGCTGCATTTCGCAAGGCCGCCATCGATCCAGAATCGCAGGCACTCACTTGGCCCAACGGTGCCGACATTTGTCCGGACGTGCTGTACCACCTCGCCACTGGCGCACCGCTCCCGGGGCCGCTCTCTAAGCCACCCGCGGCACTCATCCGATGCGAGCGACCGGTTCAAACGACACCGTAAGGTAGACTAGGCGATGCGAGCCGTGGAACAACCCACGAACGAGATCGTTTTCCTCGCAGAAGAAGCACCCGAAGGCGGCTGCACTGGGTTCGAGAGGAAATCATCCAGGCATGAGGATACCGTGTGTTCAACTCGTGGCCGGCTTGATCAGCCGTGGATCGAGCCTTATCTGCTGCTTCGGACCAATCGTGATCCTGGAGAAATCTGCATGGGCGGGATTCAGCAGGTAAATCCATTCGTTTGGAATGATCGCACTGGGTACCTGTAGAACAGCCGAATCGGCAGCAGCGACCCAGTCGTCGCCTACCCGTTGGACGGCTGTGGGCGGTGGTGACCTGCGCCAGGTCTTGGGAAGTGATGTGGCCGGGATCGTCTTGACGAGCCCCTCGTCGAAGGTCACCTCGAAGAGCACGTAACGCTGAATGACATCCTGGATCTGCAGGTGCACCAGTATCTCCAGGACCGCCAGGGAAACACTGCCCGCGGTGTACACTACGGACGTCCCGGGACTGTTCCAACGACCTCCGTAAGCCTTCGCACCATCTCCTGAGAACGCGGCAGAGGCGTGCTTGGCCTTGGTAATGCGCCACGCGCGAATGGTCATCCAAACACCCCGTGCTCGAGACGACCGACGAGGTTCTCTACCTCTCTTGCCCCGACTTCCGTAGAGGCAAAATCCAGGGGGGTCTCGCCGCCCAAGCCCGCCTGCGGCGTCTCCAGCCATTTGCGCGCGGCTTCTGTGTCGCCCTCGAACAATTCGACCACCATGTCGAAAATCGCGGACGCACGCAATACCCGGTCGGATTCGTCGGGCCGCAGTCTCCCCTCCCTCTGCCGGCGGGTCAGCGTACGCTGCGGAATGGCCACGAAACGGGAAATCTCAGTCCACGACAGGTTGGTAGCCTTCTGGAGGCTCGCGACGCTCTTGAACGGGAAACCGGCACGAACACGCTGGACGATCTTCACCGAATCGTCCGTGCCTATCCCCAGTTTGCGAACCACACGTGTTCGCGTCGATGACTTGGCTTTGCGTGTGCCTGTTCTGGTCGTAGACATGGATAGCTCCCGATTGTGGCCATTTGGCTTAATTATACGCGCCATCTGGCCAATCATCAACCAAGCTACTCCCGGAGCCAGGCCGTTGCAGCAGCGAGAGCATCGGGGACGCCTTCGGGCTTGGTGCCGCCGGCTTGGGCCAGGTTGGGCTTGCCGCCGCCGCGGCCTTCTATGGCGGGGACGATGGACTTGATGAGGTCGCCGGCCTTGAGGCCCTTCTTGACCAGGTCATCGGTCATGGCTGCGATCAGCATGGGCTTGCCTTCGGTGACAACCCCGAGGCACACAGCGGCAGAGCCGGCCTCGGTGCGCAGCCAGTCGGCGGCCTCGCGAATCTGTTCGATGGGCACCTCGGGCAACTCGCCGACGATGATGGCGGCTCCGCTGACCTTCTCGGCCTCGTCCAGCAGCTTCTGCCGCACGCCCTTGACGTCGGCGGCCGCCCCCTTGGCCAGCTGCTTGCGGAGTTTCTTGATCTCGTCCTGCATGGCGGCGATGCGAGCGGGCAACTGCTCCGGCCCGGTGTTGAGCAGACCGGCCGCCTCCTTGGCGGTGCGTTCGAGTTGCTGAACGTGCTCGACCGCGCGCGGGCCGGTGACTGCGGTCACACGCCGCACGCCCTTGGCGATGCCTTCCTCGGCGACGATCTTGAAGAAACCGATCTCGCCCGTGCGGCTGAGGTGTGTGCCGCCGCAGAACTCGGCGGAGAACGAGTCTTCACCGATGCTGACCACGCGAACGATATCGCCGTACTTCTCGCCGAAAAACGCACGCACGCCCGGCATCTTGCGGGCCTCGTCGATGGGCAGCTCGCAGGTGCGCACCTCCAGGTCGGCGTAGACCTTGTCGTTCACGAGTTGCTCGACGGCGGCGATTTCGTCGGCGGTCATGGGTGCATTGTGATCGAAGTCAAAGCGCAGCCGCTCGGGATCGACCACCGAGCCGTGCTGCTTCACGTGTTCGCCGAGCGTCGTCCGCAGAGC
>JBJKSL010000022.1:0-4237 GCA_046704145.1 Phycisphaerae bacterium | reverse complement strand
TCCTAGAACTCAACGAGGAAATCGGCATTTCCACCAAGACCAAACGCGTCGAATTATGCGAGGGCTGCGGCCGCCTGGGCTCGCTGCACAAGATCGAGTCCGGCCATTGGGTCTGCCGAGAGTGCCGGCGGCAGCTGCGCAGCTCGGCGTGAATATGTGTAAATCGTAATTGGCCGTTCGGCGGCTTTTCATGTGGGACCGGCGTCCAGCCGGTCATTTGGACCGGCAACTGTGCCGATCCCACACCATGCCAGATTACACACCTCTCATTGCTGCCAGTGATGTGCCCACCGGCAAAGCCGTTCGCGTCAGTGTGGCCGGCAACTGCTACGTCGTCTGTAACGATGCCGGCAAGTACTACGTCGCCGACTGTGTCTGCCCCCACGCAGGCGGACCGCTCGGCGGCGCCGATGTTTGCGATGGCTGCGTGGTATGCCCCGTACATCACTGGCCGTGGGATCTCACCACCGGCCTGACCGATCCTGCCTTTCCTCAGATGCGATTGCCAACCTATCCATGCGAAGTCCGTAGCGGCACCGTTTTCGCGGTGATCGCGCCGCACGAATCGCGCCCCGACCTCGATTGCCGTTCGTGATGTCGTCAGCCCCAGCCTGCTCCGCCTCGCTGCAGATGGCGCTGCGACAAAATGTCGCACCACCTTGGCGTGTTTCCGTCGGCCAAGGTCCGAGAAAAACCGCGCAATCCTCAGCAAAACCCTTGAATTTGCGCTTCGTCGGGATTAGATTGAACAGAGCTTCGGGGAACACCTGCGTTGGGGCATCGGGCAGAGTACTAGCAAAAGGCCACAGGGAGAATCCTGCTGCATGGCAACCAGGGTCGAGGCGGTCGGCTTACTTTCGCTGGCCAAAAGCGTGTTGTTGTTGATTGGTTTGATTGGTGTTCCCGCGGCGTATGCCGAGACTGTTTCGACGATGCTGCCGTCAGGGTTGGCCAGGATTGCCCCCAACGGTGTTCTGTATCAGCCGTTCGAAGCACGACAAGTGAATCGCGTGAGCTACTCGCTCGGTGACCAAAATGCGTCACCTGCAAAGCCGGCTTATGCGGTGATGACGAGTGCTCGCCGCCCGCGACCTGTTCTGGCGGTCGACGTCGATGAGACGCTCTGCATCACCGACTACACCAGCCTGTTGTGGGGGATCGGCAAGGATAAAACGAAGCCGCTGCCGGGCGCTCAAGCCACCATGCGAAGCTTGGCCGCCAAGTTCGACGTGATCTATGTGACCGCACGCTCGCGCTCGCTGGCCGACAAGACACGTGCGTGGCTCAATAAATTCGGCTTCCCCAGCGGACGGATCGTGACCTCGCCAACCTTGGGCGACTTCATCTTCCAGTCGGATTTCAAGCGCAAGGCCATGGCCAGCCTCAAGCGTGAGTATCCGAACATGGTCGCGGGCATCGGCGACAAGGCCAAGGACGCCGAAGCCTATCGCGCCGTGGGCATTGTGCCCGTGATCGTGAACCCGTGGCGCAATCAGAAGTACCGGCCCGACGACAACGTCTGCAAGAACTGGTCGGCGGTGGCGGCGTTTTTCGAGGCAAACGACAGCAGGCTGATCGATCGGCTTGCGAACCGGACCGTGAATAGCAGTGCAGTATTCACAGATCAGTGACCGATAGAGCAAAGGGCGAACCATCCAGGATCCGCCGCTCTAAGGGACGCGAATGCGTCTGAGGTGATGCTTGTGAGCGACAAAAAACTCAACGACAAGAAGCTCTGGGAATCGGCTTACAGCGTGCTCAATCATCCGCGCACCGGACCCTACATGCACGGGGCCGGCATGGTCGAGAAGACCACCGGCGTCACGCACTACTGGCTTGTCCGCGGCCCCTGCACGCAGAGCGTGGTCCGTGTTCTGCAGAGCCAACTGACCCAGGCCTACAAGGGCCGGCCCGCTCCCGTGACCCCGCCGCCGGCGCCAGCTCCAAAGGCCGAGCCTCCTAAGCAGGAGAACCGCTATTCCGACCGCATCCTGGCCGGCTTCCTCATGGCCGGCATCTGCGCTTGGGTGCTCGGCGCCCTGACCGGCCGCAAGTAATCACCGCCCGGTGTGAGGTTCAGACAATCCACCGATGCTGCCAGCCAACACTCGCATTGGCATTGCGGTCCTGCCTCCGACACCTGATACTCTCGCACGCGCCGAACGACTCAGCCGCGAGTTGAATCTACCCCCGATCGAATACGACCGGCCGGAATACGCTGCCCAACTGGTTGTGACCGAAAAGTGGCTTGAACTCCGCCTGGTGCACTCTCGCACCGGGCCCGTCTACGTCGATTTCGTCGGCGGCCGCATGGGCAGACGTCGCCAGAGCGGAGGTGCCGCCCGCGATCCGCTCGTGCGAGCCATCGGTCGCAAGCAAGCCCAGCCGTGGAGCGTCATCGATACGACCGCAGGTCTCGGCCGCGATGCGTTCGTCCTGGCTCTAGCTGGCTGCGAGGTCACCGCCGTCGAACGCTCGGGCGCGATGGCGGCCCTGCTGGAGGACGGCCTGAACCGGGCTGTAGCGGAACCGGGACTATGCGAGATCGCCGGCCGCATCCACCTTCTGCATGCCGATGCCCGCGGAGTGCTCGCCCAGTTGCCCGAGGCCCAACGCCCGGACGCCATCTACATCGATCCAATGTTCCCGCATCGCCCCAAGTCCGCCGCCAGCAAGAAAGAGATGCAGCTGCTGCGTCTCATAGCCGGCGACGATCCCGATGCCGGCGAACTCTTCGACCTCGCCCGCCGCACCGCACGACATCGCGTGGTGGTCAAGCGCTGGCTCCGCGCTGAACCTCTCGGCTCCTCCAAGCCCGACATCCAGTACAAGGGCCAGTCCATCCGCTTCGACGTCTACCTCCAGTAATGTTGGCGTGCCCTCGAAGGGCGAGGTAGAATAAGATTGAGGTGTCGCATGAAGCTGGTTGTCACTTTGGCACGTGATGAGTCGGGAATGTACGTGATTGAATGCCCGGCCATACCGGGGTGCATCTCGCAGGGGCACACTGAAGCTGAAGCCATCGCCAATATTCAAGAGGCTATCGAGCTTTGCCTGGAAGCGAGGCAAGCCGAAGGCCTGCCGCTGACCATCGAGACACGCGAGATAGAGGTGGGCGTGTAATGCCCAGGCTTCCCGTCGTGTCCGGAGCGGAAGCAGTTCGCGTGTTCGAGCAGGCAGGATGGCAGAAGCGGCGCCAACGCGGCAGCCACGTCGTGATGCTCAGGGAAGGGTCCAACGCCAGCTTGTCAGTTCCGCAACATCGGGAATTATCGCCCGGAACTCTGCGGTCTTTGATTCGTGCGGCGGGAATGACCGTGGAGGAGTTTGTCGCCTTATCTGATCGGTAATGGGAGGAGGTCGCCATGTCTTGTCGTCGGTTAGCATTCGTTTTGTCGGGGCTTTTCTTGGCTGGTTCGGTCGGTTGTGCCGGAGTATGGTCACCGCGTATGGGCGATGAAATCATCGTCGCCGGCCAGATGTTCCACACCGGCACGCGCGTGGTAACCTACCTCGACCCGCACGGATTCAACGCCTATAGTTGCTACAATCACTTCGACCCCAGCAAGACCGCGCCTCTGAGCCCCGTGGACAAGGGCAATCCCAATCGTTACAGCCAGACGCGCCGCAACCTCACGCCCGAACTCCAAGCCGCCGTCGACAAGGACGGCTGGACCCTCGACAACGTCCGCAAGCAGGTGGATCTCTTCGTGATCCATTACGATGTAGCCGGCACCTCGCAGCAGTGCTTCTACATCCTGCACGACTTCCGCGGCCTGTCCGTGCACTTCATGCTGGACCTCGACGGCACTGTGTACCAGACGCTCGACCTCGCCGAGCGCGCCTGGCATGCCGGCAGTGCGAACGACCGCTCCGTGGGCGTCGAGATCGCCAACTGGGGCGCGTACGGCTCGCCCAAAGACCTGGAAAAATGGTACACCATCGATCCGTCGGGGTGGCCGATCATCAAGTTCCCCGAGTCGTTCACTCGCCGCGAGCAACTCACTCCCGATTTCAGTGCCCGCCCCGCACGCAAGGAGATATTCGAGGCGGAAATCAACGGCTCCAAGCGTTACCAGTATGATTTCACTAACGAGCAGTACGTCGCCCTCGGTAAGCTTACCGCGGCGTTGCATCGCGTGTTGCCGCGTATCGAACTGGCCGTACCGCGCGATGCTGACGGCAAGGTCATCATGAACACTCTGCCCGACGAGCAACTCGCCAACTTCCACGGCCT
>JBJKSL010000021.1:0-5921 GCA_046704145.1 Phycisphaerae bacterium | reverse complement strand
CGGCGGCCCGGCTTTACGCGGGCGGCGTTGTAGAAGTGCACGATGTTGAAGCCGGCCTCGGCCTCTTCCTTGATGCGAGCCTGGTTGTTGAACATGCCCAGGGGAAAGACGGGCTTGCCGTCCTTTTCGAGGTAGCCGCTGCTGTTGATGGTGACCGAAGCGCGGCTTGCAGGAATAATACTCCACGGTTGCTCGCAGACAATCGGTGGGTTCGATCCGTTCGGAATGCTCGCGACGATCTTGTATCGGCCTTCGGGCAGAACGGCGGCTTCGACGCTGAACTCCAAACGACCGCTCGGGCCGGTCTTTGCGAGGTCCTGCTGCTGACGGTGTACGGTCCGGCCTTCGGCATTCCTGATCTCGACGGTTAACGGTTGGCGGGCCTGAGCGTAATTGTCCAGGGCTAGTTCTGCCTCCAGTTGCAGATGCGGTGGGCCATCCTCCAGCACCCAGTGCGTGGGTATAGGCGGCGAGAGCACGAGCGGCTGCGGTACGATCGCGGTTGTAGCCGGTGCCGACCAGATGGCTTTGCTTTTTCTTGCGTCAATAAGCTCGACGCTCAGTTGCTGCTTGCCGCGGCGGGTGATCTCCGCAGGGACGCCGACATGCTGGACGGGCTCACCGGTGAGAGTGAAAGTGCCGGTGAAGACGTCCTGCCCCAACTGGACGCGGATCTGCAGAGGATGCTTGCCGCCGGTGCGATTGAGGATGGCCAGCGGTACGGTTCCGGCCGCAGGGAACAAGCGATTCTCGGTGAGTTCCGGCCTGGCAACCATGCGGGAAACCGGTCGAACCTCTACGTCGTCCCACCAGCATGTGCCCTGTGAGTAAGAGAAACCCATGCGCAGCCGAAGCGTATCCACGCCCGCGGGTATGGTGACGCGGTTTTTGATATGCTGCCAGTCGGTAGAGGGGCCGGCCACATCAACCTTGCCCACTTCGCTGGTGTTGTTTCCGCGGCAGTATTCAGCGATGAGAATCACCGTGCCCTTGTTTCCCGGCACGTCTTTCTTGCGAACCCAGGCGGAAATCTCGACGACCTCACCCGGCGCCACAGCTATGCCGGCACTGCGCGCGTACGAGCGGGTCTGTTCTGCAGCGTCAATGCGGATGCTGCGTTGGCCGGAGTGTTTCTCCTGTTCATCGACGGTGAATTTGGCGGGTACGCCGATGGTAAACGCCTCCCAGCCTTCCGGCAGACCGCCGGCCGTGGCTTTCTCCAGGCCCGGATTAGCCACCATATTCTTCAGTTCGTTGTCGGCATGTTGCCTTGCCTGGACGGTGGAAACCGCCCCTGCCAGCAGCAACCCTGTTGCCCAGGTAATAAGGCTTAGCTGTCGCACGAATCAATCCTTTCCCTACGGCATTCGCCGTTTTTGTGTAGCGGCGTGTGTCGCTACAGCCAACAGGCACATGCCCTACGAGATCACGATTTTCTCCGGATCGTAATCCGGTTGTGGATGCGTCATTTTCAATGACTCCAATTTGTCAACGAGCACGCGGGCTATGAGCAGGTTGCGGTACCAGTGATGCTCCGCGGGCACCACGTACCACGGTGCGTGCTTGGTCGAGCATCGCGAGAGGGCGTTCTCATAGGCGGCTTGGTACTGGTCCCATCGGCCCCGCTCGACGAGGTCGGCAGGGTTGAATTTCCAGCGTTTCTCGGGCCGGTCCAGCCGGCGCTGCAGCCGCTCCTTCTGGTAGTCCTTGGAGATGTGCAGGAAGAACTTGAGGATCGTAGTGCCTTCGGCGTGCAGCAGTTGTTCGAAAGCGTTGATCTGCTCGTACCGCGCCTTCCATCGCTCCTCGGGCACCAAGCCCTTGACCCGCACGATAAGCACGTCTTCATAGTGCGAACGATTGAACACCCCGACGTATCCGCGGGCGGGAGCTTGTGCGTGCACCCGCCACAGGAAGTCGTGGCGGAGTTCCTCTTCGGTGGGTGCCTTGAAGCTGACCACGGTGCAGCCTTGCGGGTTCATGGGCCCGAAGACATGCCGAATGGTGCTATCCTTGCCGCCGCAATCCATCGCCTGCAAGACCACCAGCAGGGCGTGCTTGCCGTCGGCGTACAGCAGCTCCTGCAGTGCGGTGAGCCGCTCGGCGAGCTTGGCGAACTCCTTCTCGGCGTCTTCTTTGGACAGCCCGCCGTCGTCGTCGGTCTTGAAATCGCCGAGATGGACCTTCTTGCCCGGCTGGACGCGATATTCCTCATGCTTGGACATGCGGCGCACTCCTTGGAAAGGCTATTGTACTGTCACTTATCTGTATGTGAACCATGTCGAGATCCAAATGGGGCACCGCGTATTGAAGTGTGAGTGGTAGATGGCCCCGGAAGGCTACCGGCGGCGCTAGGGAACGTCCCAGTGCATCACCTGCTTGGGGGTTAACTTAAGCCTTGACCTAGGAACTTCCCTCGTGAAATTCTAACCGGCAGTAGTCGATCCCGTAAACGGCAAGTGTCAGTTTTGAAACAGGATCGCAGTCAGCCGACGCGATCGAGGCTAATGAAAGGGGTGACCATGAAGCTGGGGACGAAAATCACATTCGGGTTTGTCAGCCTGCTTGGAATCGCGGTAGTACTGGGCGGGGTGGCCGTCTGGCGGATGCGAGACATCAGCACGCAGTCGACCATGCTGGCCAAGGAGTACGTCCCCGAGGTCGCCGTGGCCAATGACATCGAACGCAACGCACTGCTGACCATGTATGAGATCCGTGGGTACGGCCTCACCGGTGATGAGAGTTACTTGAGCCGAGGGCTCGCCAATCTGGCCGAGGTTGACAAGGGGCTGAAGGATGCGGATGACCTATCGAACAAGTCATCACACCTGGTGAAGCTCAAGTCAGAGGTGGTCGCGCTGCGGAGCAAAGTCGATGAGTACGACAAGCTGGTCGACCAGACGAAGGCGATAAACGACTCGGTCAGCCAGGATCGCAAAGCACTGGACACTGCGGCCGCGGAGTACATGAAGAACTGCAATGAGTTCCTCGACGGTCAGAACGCACGAATGAAGCAGGAACTGAGCGGTTCGCAGACGGCATCCAGCGCGAAAGAGGGCGGCGGAGACAGCGCTGGGCAGCCCATCGCCAATCACCTGGAGCGTCTGGAGAAGATCACGCTTATTAATGACATCATCGGCTTGGCCAACTCAACCAGGGTGGCCTGCTTCAAAGCGCAGGCCACACGCGATCTGAAGCTTCTGCAAGATGCCGACAAGAACTTCTTGCAGATGAAGGCCAAGTTTGAGGCGGTACGCAAGATCACCCGCTTGAAAGAAGACCTCGACCGTATCGACCGAACCGAAGCAGCGGTTGATGGTTACAGGAAGGCCATGGAGGGGTTCTTGAAGGACTGGACGGCGTTGGAAGACGTCTCGAACAAACGCAACGTGGCGGGTAATGAAATGCTGGCCTCCACCCAGGAAACCGCCAAGGCCGGTCTGGACAACACAAATCAAATCGCCAATGAAGCTGTCACTTCGCTTTCAACCGCCTCCATGGTTGTCATCTTCGGGCTGATCGGGGCAGTGATCGTTGGTTCGGTGCTCTCTTTCGTCATCACGCGGGGCATCACCAAGCCGCTCAACCGCATCATCGCCGGTCTCAACGAAGGTGCTGACCAGGTCAACGATGCCGCGGGCCAGGTCTCGACGGCTTCGCAAAGTCTGGCGGAAGGCGCCAGCGAGCAAGCCTCGTCGCTGGAGGAAACCTCCAGTGCTCTCGAGGAAATGTCGGCCATGACGCGGACCAACGCGGCCAACGCCAAGGAAGCCAACGAACTCGCCGGCCAGGCACGCACTGCCGCCGACGAGGGCGACCGCACCATGGGCCAGTTGAACGAGGCGATGGTGGGCATCAACGAGTCCTCCGAGAAGATCAGCAAGATCATCAAAGTCATCGAGGAGATCGCCTTCCAGACCAACCTGTTGGCTCTCAATGCTGCGGTTGAGGCTGCCCGGGCGGGCGAGCATGGCAAGGGCTTTGCCGTGGTGGCCGACGAGGTGCGCAACCTCGCCCAGCGATGTGCCCAGGCTGCTCGCGAAACCACCGGCCTGATCGAAGATGCGGTCGGCAAGTCGCAACGCGGCACGCAGGTCGCCGGCGAAGTAGGCAAGTCGCTAACTTCCATCGTGGGCGCCGCAGCCAAAGTGTCGGAGTTGGTCAACAGCATCTCAAAGGCCTCCGAAGAGCAGGCCCAGGGCGTGGACCAGGTCAACACTGCCGTCAGTCAGATGGACAAGGTCACTCAGGCCAACGCGTCGGGTGCCGAAGAGTCTGCATCGGCTGCCGAGGAGCTGGCTGCCCAGGCTCAGGCTGTCAAGGGCATGGTGAACGAGCTTGTCGAGATGGTCGGCGGTTCGCGCAATGCTGCGTCTGCTGCAGCACGCATCGAGCCTCGCAAGGTGGTCAAGCGGCAGTCCGCGAAGCCGCAGCACCTCGCCCTGCATGCGGGCAAGGGCTCTCTGCAACACGCGGGCGGAATGCATATGGGTGACGGAGAACACCACTCGGATTCTCACGAGTCAATTCCGAGTGACTTCTGATAGCGAATCGCCTGAGATGCTGGCTTTGAAATCTCGAATCTGAGATTCAGAGTCCAGGCTCCTGGTTCGAAGTTGAGATCCAGGATCCCGGAACGAAAACAAGCCCACGGATTTATCCCTGAACAAACGTTCATGGATAGTTCGCGGACCAAACGAACGCCCACGGATTTGAATCCGTGGGCGTTTTTCACTGTTCATTCCCCGCGCGTGATATCAACCACACCCGTGCCCCTTGTGACTCGTGCCGCTCGATGTAGCGGTAGACTGCAACCTGATGACTGCGGTCGTGGATAGGGTCACACTTGCTCCGCTTGCCCCATACTCCGCCCTCGCCGACCGAGCCTCGATCGGACAGAGCTCGTGCAGCGTTCTTCTTGGTGATGCCGATCCACTTGCGCGGATTCTGATCTGGAAAACGGGCCAATATATGCAGGTGGTGATCGTCGAGTGAAGCCGCGATCAGATCCAAGCCGTGGAACGCGAAGGTCTGCACGATCGAACCGAGCACGAACTCCTGTTGGTCTGGAGTCAGATGGACCGGCTTACGTTTGAGGAGGCTTCTGCTTTGTGCCAGCATTTCTTCGTATGTGCCGGCTGCCGGAGGCTTCCTGTAGTCGCCTTCCACGTGCTCACGGTGGTGTCGAGTCCGCCAGCCACGCGGGTCTCCTCGCAGCCACGTGCCGTATGTGTTGCTCATACAGTGATTCCAGTTGTTCCAGGGAAGCATGATGTCATCTTGCAGGGGTGCTGATCGCTTGTAAAGCAGAACTCCTCCTGGCGCAAGAGAACGCCCACGGATTGGTATCCGTGGGCGTTTTTGAGAGTGTGCGTTTAACTGTTGCGAGAAGCTCGCGTTACTTCTTCGCGACCTTCTTCTTGGCAGCGGCTTTGCCCTTGGGGGCCTTGACCTTGCTGGCCTTGGCTTTGCCCTTGGCGACTACGCCGCCCTGGGCGACCGCGGCCTGTGCTGCGGCCAGGCGTGCGATGGGTACGCGGTAGGGCGAGCAGCTCACGTAGTTCATGCCCGCAGCATGGCAGAACTTGACCGACTCGGCCTCGCCGCCGTGCTCGCCGCAGATACCGACCTTGAGCTGCGGTCGCGTGCTGCGACCCTTCTCGATCGCCATCTTGACCAGCATGCCCACGCCGGACTGATCCAGACTCTGGAACGGGTCGGCCTTGAAGATGGCCTTGCCGCCGTCCTTCTCGCTCATCACGTATGCCGGCAGGAAGCGGCCCGCGTCGTCGCGCGAGAGGCCCAGCGTCATCTGGGTCAGGTCGTTGGTGCCGCAACTGAAGAACTCGGCCACCTCGGCGATCTGATCGGCCAGCAACGCCGCTCGCGGAATCTCGATCATGGTGCCGACCATGTAGGAC
>JBJKSL010000020.1:0-3602 GCA_046704145.1 Phycisphaerae bacterium | reverse complement strand
TGCTGAACCAGAACTGCTGATACGGGTCCAGCCCGAAGTACTCGGCGATCTCGAACACCTGACTGAACTTCAGCTCCGGCGGCAGCCCCTCGCCATGCCATCGAGCGATGGTCTCGTCCCACCACATGGCCCACTCCCACCGCGGCAACCGGTCCACCGGCTTGAAATCCATCACCGCCCGAAATCGCTCGACATGGTTCATGGTCGTGCCTCCTACCGACCAAGGATAACGGATCAAACCGAACGGAGGAAGGGAGAGTGGTCTGTACTCGAGAACTCGTCCATCAGCGCGTCGAACTGTGCCGCGCTGGCCAGGTGCCGAAACCGCTCCCGCCATTGCGCCGACGCACCCAGCAATGCCTGATACCAGGTAATGCGCTGCCGAAATACGATTGCTGCACGCTGCTCGCCACGGATGCGGACCTGCTCGGCAAAGTGTCGGCGAACCAGACTCAGCCGCTCTTCAAGCGTGGGCGGCAGCGGTAACTCGCCCGTGGTCAGATACGCGTGTGCATCGCGAAAGATCCACGGATTCGACAGTGCCGCGCGGCCGATCATCACGCCGGCACAGCCCGTGTGCCGCATCATCTCTGCCACGTCCTGAGCAGACTTCACATCACCGTTGCCGATCACCGGAATGCGACGCACAGCCGCGACCACCTGCGCGATGCCGTCCAGATCCGCGCGGCCGCGAAATGCCTGTTCCGCGGTACGGCCGTGCACGGTAACCGCTGCGACGCCGACATCCTCCAGCCTTGCGGCCAAGGATGGTGCCACAATCGAAGATGCGTCCCACCCCAGCCGCATCTTCACCGTCACCGGCAAATCCACCGCCCTCACAACGTCTGACGCCAGTTTAATGGCACTTACTTCATCTCGCAGCAGGGCCGACCCCGCATTCTTCTTGCAGACCTTGTCGACCGGGCAACCCATGTTGATGTCGATCACCGCGGGGGCCAGGTGATCCGCGCACCATCGGGCCGCGTCGGCCATCTGCTCCGGCTCGCTGCCGTAAAGCTGCACCCCTAGCGGCCGATCGGCCGGCTCGGTTTCGATGAGTTCCATCGATTTGACCGTCTGCCGCAACAGCCCGCGCGGGTTCACCAAATCGGTAAACGCGATACCCAACCCGCCCAGCGGCCGAACCACCAGCCGGAACGGCAAATCGCAGTAACGGGCGATGGGCGAGAGCAGCAAACAGCTCGGAAGACGTAGACCTGCGATATGCAACATCACCTCAGTATGCCCCTGTGACGGCGAACCGTCCACCGCGTGACTGGCAGATTCGACCGGCAAGGTACTATCATATCGCGAACTCATGCTCAAAATGTCTTGGCCAAACCGGCTGACCGTCACCCGCATCCTGCTGATCGGGCCGTTTGTCGTTGCGCTGCTGAATCTGCGCGACCCGCGTTGGGGCGACACGGCCCGACACGCCGCCGTGGTATTCTTCTTCCTGATGGCCGTCACCGACGGGCTCGACGGCTACCTGGCACGGCGGCTGCATCAGGAAACCCTGGCCGGCAAGTTTCTCGACCCGCTGGCGGACAAGCTGCTCATTCTCAGTTCGGTAGTGCTGCTGGCTCACAACGGCACGCACGTGCCGGGAGCCCTGCTGCCCGCAGCCGTCGCCGTCGCCGCCGTGGGCAAAGACCTCGTGGTGGTTCTGGGCTTTTGCATAATCTACTTCACCACGTCCAGAATCTTCATCAAACCCAGCCGACCCGGCAAGTGGTGCACGGTCGTACAGCTGGCCATGGTGATCGCTATTCTCATCTCGCCCGACTTGCCGCAATCATTCAAGCTGCTGATCAAAGTCCTTTGGTGGCTCGCGACGGTCCTGGCATTGCTGGCCGCGGCGACATATTTCCAGATGGGGCGGCGTTTCATCGCTCAACAGGAGTCACTGACCAACAACGTGCACTGAGTCGGCGGGACAACGCCGATTGCGCCCGAAAGCCGTGCCTGTCGCGGCGACTTACCCCCCCGGGTATAATGCGGCCGCGATGAGTCAATCCTCGAGCCTCCGCGACACCGAAGTATCTCTCGAACATACATCCGGCAAGGTAGAGCCCTCCGGACGCACCCGCCCATGGCAGCTCCGGCTGGTGTTCGCGATTGCGGTTTCAGGCCTCTTCATGCTCGCCCTTCGTTATGACGTGGTGCTGATGAGCTGGCGCTATCACGCCTTCCCCGAAGGAACGAGAGGCACCATCAAACAGATCTTTACCAGTCTGCGCGACTTCGGACAGATGGTGCCCATCGCTGTCGGCGTGCTCATAGTGGCTTGCACCGACCGCCGCCGCAAACGCATCATCGCCGCGATCCTGCTGGCCCAGCTGCTGGCCGCCATCGTCTGCAACACGACCAAGCTGACCGTTGTGCGGCAACGGCCGTTCGTCGCCGTCCAGGCCGCCGCGGCACACGCGCCCAAGCCACTGCCCAAGGAGCAGGCCAACACATACGGGCTGTCCGTGCTGACCATGAGCGACACCTGGCACGGCTTCGCGCGCGGCAATCGCGACTTCGGAACGCAATCGTTCCCCTCAGGCCACTCGGCAGCGGCGTTCGCCTTTGCCGGCGTACTGGTCGTCTGCTATCCGCGACTGGCCGTGCTGCTGTGGTGTCTGGCCGCTGGCTGCTCTATCTCGCGTTACATCGACGCCGTGCACTGGGCCAGCGACTGCCTGGCCGGCGCCACCATCGGTTACGTAGCCGCCTGGCTGACCACGCGATGGCTGCAACTGCCTCGGTGACCGCCTTTTTCAGAGCCGGCGTCTGCGACGCCGGTGCCGCCCAACACAAGACAACTTCACCTCCGGCAATGTCCCTCTCGTAGCCTCGGGCAAAAACCTGTTCCGCACATCGGCAGGGAATTCGCGCTCGGAATTCCGCCGCAGCCCACTACCATTTGGTGAGCCGTTTTGCTTAGAAGAGCCCCAGACTCCTGTGGGACCGGCTTCCATCAAGTCCGATTTCACGGTTTGAGGAGCGGTCCTGATCGTTGCGGCTGTAGCGTAAGTTGACTAGCAGCTTCGGGTAGGCAAATGCCGTAAGTGTCGGCCACGAACTGGGGATCTCACGTAGGGATCGTCGGCAGTTTGGCCCTTGAACTCAGACGCCATGGGCGAGCATGGTACCTTTCGAAACGCGATCCCCAGCCTCAACCAATCCATCAGGCTGTCCTCTCTGCGTAAGTATTGGCCGGTCATCGCCACCTTTCTGACAGGCATTGCCCTTTCAACCGCCGTATTCACTTGGGCTTACCGCACGGAGGGCCGCAACCTCCGCCTGCGTTTCGAACGCGAAGCCCAAACCCAGATCAGTGCGACCGACGAACTTGTCGGCCAATACTGGCTCGAAGCCCGCGTGGTGGGCAATTTGGTACGCTCCAACTCCGAGGTTTCACCGGCAGAGTTTCAAATCTTCACCAACGCCATTCTGGCTCACCGATCACACATCATCGCCCTGGAATGGGCGCCACGTGTAAGCGAGCAACAACGCGCCCAATTCGAACGGGAAATAAGTCAGAAGGTCGGCTCGAAGTATGCCATCTGGCAGTTGGGCCCGGGCGGCAAAGAATCGCCAGCTAAGGGGCGGGA
>JBJKSL010000019.1:0-2779 GCA_046704145.1 Phycisphaerae bacterium | reverse complement strand
ATCGAGACATCGTCGAGCGCTTCGGGTTGTACTATCCTCAGGCAACGGAGCACTGCTTCCCCGGACTGGGTGACACAAATTGGGGCGCGGCCGTCAAGGAACTGCGGCGGGCGGGCTACTGTGGCGATCTCAACATCGAAGGCTGGCACGATGCGGTCTACCGCAATCACGAGAACGGCCCGCAACTGGAAGACGCCGGCCTGCTGATCGCCAAAAAGCACCTCGAGCAGTTTGTAGTTGGAGCTGTCTAGCTGGTACTATACAGTTTCGTGACTTGTGATCCCGCTGAACACCAATAATCCAAAGCTGAGAGCGTGCCCATGTCTATTCTCGTCAACAAAGATACTCGCGTGATCTGCCAGGGCATTACCGGTAAAGCCGGAGCCTTCCATACCGCTCAGTGCCTCAACTACGGCACCAAGATGGTTGGCGGCGTATCGCCCGGCAAAGGCGGCACCAAAAGCGAGCACGACCTGCCGGTGTTCGACTCCTGCCATCAAGCCGTGCAGAAGACCGGCGCCGACGCCACGCTCATCTTCGTTCCTGCACCGTTCGCCGCGGACGCCGCCATGGAAGCCGCCGACGCAGGCATTCGCCTGGTTGTGCTGATCACCGAGGGCGTCCCCACGTTGGACATGGTGCGACTGCGCAAGTATCTCGACGACAAAGGCGTGCTGCTCGTCGGCCCCAACTGCCCGGGCATCATCACTCCTGGCGAATGCAAGATCGGAATCATGCCCGGCTACATCCATCGCCCGCCCCAGAACGGCTCGAAAAACGTCGGCCTGATCTCCCGCAGCGGCACGCTCACTTACGAGGCCGTCTGGCAGTGCACCACACGCAACATCAGCCAGTCGACCTGCATCGGCATCGGCGGTGACCCCGTCAAAGGTCTCAACTTCATCGAACTGCTGGAGAGGTTCCAGAACGATCCGGCCACGCACGCCATCGTCGCCATCGGTGAGATCGGCGGCACGGACGAAGAGCAAGCCGCTGCCTACATCAAAGCCAACGTAACCAAGCCGGTGGTCGCATTCATCGCCGGCCGTACCGCTCCTCCAGGCCGACGCATGGGCCACGCGGGGGCGATCAACTCCGGCGGCGAAGGCACCGCCGAAAGCAAAATCGCTGCCCTGCGCGATGCAGGCATCACTGTTGCCGAGTCGCCCGCCGACATCGGCGAGAGCGTGGCCGCAGTTTTGAAGTAACTATGCACGCCCCCAACGTACGTCGCCCGCTCAGCGTCTCTGCTCGGCGGGCCACTCAACACGTCCGGCAGCAGTGCCGACCGTTTCACGCTTTTCGGCCGCGCTCGTCGTGCTGGTGGGCGCGCCAGACTTCCTGATCGGCCTTCGCCCGGTGGCAGCAGCTTCGGCCTCTTCCAGCTCGCGCATGGCTGCCTCAAACTGCTCCTCTTCGGTAGAGCCCTTCAGGGCTCCGGTCGACGCCTGACCACCGGAGACTATCTTGCCCACCTGGTCGAAGTAGCCCGTCCCAGCGAAGTGCTGGTGCAAAACGGCGTTGTAGCCGTGCTCTCTCTCCAGTTCAAACTCGCGTTCCTGCAGCCGCACGTAGCCGGTCATGCCTTCCTCGCGGTACTCGCGAGCGAGTTCGAACATGCTTTCGTTCAACGCGTGGAAGCCGGCCAGCGTAATGAACTGGAAGCGGTAGCCCATCGCACCGAGCTCTCGCTGGAACTTCGCGATGGTCACATCGTCGAGCGAATCCTTCCAGTTGAACGAGGGCGAACAGTTGTACGCCAACAGCTTGCCCGGATACTCCCTGTGGATACCCTCGGCGAACTTGCGGGCCTGTTCGAGGCTGGGCCGCGATGTCTCGCACCAGATCAGGTCTGCGTACGGGGCGTAGGCGCACCCACGCGCGATGGCACATTCGATGCCGCCGCTGATATGGAAGAAGCCTTCCGGCGTACGCTCGCCGGTGATGAACCGCCTGTCGCGTTCGTCCACGTCGGAGGTCAACAAGGTGGCGGCAGCAGCATCCGTTCTGCCGATGATCAGCGTGGTGACGCCCATAACATCCGAAGCCAGCCTTGCGGTGATGAGCTTTTCGACGAACTCGCGCGTAGGCACGAGCACCTTGCCGCCCATGTGCCCGCACTTCTTGGCCGAACTGAGCTGGTCCTCGAAGTGCACACCAGCGGCTCCGGCTTCGATCATCTGCTTCATCAACTCATAGGCGTTCAGATTCCCGCCAAAACCCGCTTCGGCGTCGGCGATGATGGGCACGAACCAGTCGATGTCCCAATTGCTCTCCAGGCAACTGATCTGGTCGGCGCGGTGCAGAGCGTTGTTGATCCGCCGCACCAACGTCGGCACGCTGGTGGCCGGATAAAGGCTGAGATCGGGGTAGGTCTCACCTGAGAGGTTCGCGTCGGCCGCCACCTGCCACCCGCTGCAGTAGATAGCCTCGAGCCCGGCCCGCACCATCTGCACCGCCTGGTTGCCGGTGACCGCCCCAAGCGCGGGCACAAAGTTGTGGGTGTGCAGCAACTGCCACAGGCGATCCGCCCCGCGGCGGGCCAGCGTATGTTCAATCTTCAGCGAGCCTCGCAGACGCACCACATCCTCAGCGGTATAAGGCCGCTTGACGTAGCTCCAGCGGGGCTGCGCATGCCAACAATGCTTGATCTTTTGAACTTCATGGGCCAGATGGTGCATCATGTAACTACTTATCCTTTCTTGTGTGGGGCCATTCGTCAGTCGGTCAAGCCGCGGTCCCACGGAATTCATCATTCATTAGATGCCCTAGTCGAGAT
>JBJKSL010000018.1:0-2735 GCA_046704145.1 Phycisphaerae bacterium | reverse complement strand
ACGATCGACCTCCGTCCTTGGCGTCAATCGGAGAATACTCCGTGACCGAAGACCTATGCTCGGAACTGACTTGTGTGAGACCGACATCTTGCCGGTCCAAACGACATCACCCTCTTATTGGGTTGCGGTCCGGCTGGAAGCCGGTTCCACATGTCAGCACCGCCCAATCGCGAATAACGATTCAGCGGCGCACAATGCGTACTGCGTCGGCAACTACCACATAGCCTGAGCCGGTCCAGCACGAGAGCCTCACGTAGTTGTTTCCCGCAGACATGCTGAATGTACCCAGGCTGTTCCATTGCCCGCCGTTGGCTTGCTGATTCATGCTGATCGCACTTCCGCCGTTGACTGAATAGGGCGCAGTGGGCGAGCGATTCGCCCCCTGGCTCCACCAGGCGTAAACCTCGTACGTGTCCGCAGTCGGAAGGCCAAAGGACCACACGGCCTGATCGCTCATCGCCTCTGTGCTTCTCCAGCGGTAGTCGGTCCCGTACTTGTCAGACGCGTACGAACTGGTGGCCCAGTTGGCCGAGGCGGAGAATCCCGCGGTGGTGTTGTCGATGATGATCCAGGTGGTTTCATCCTTTGGCGAGCACTGCGCCGAGCTGTTTTCAGCCGCATCGTAGGCCGACACGCTGTAGGAATACGTCGTGCCCATGGAGAGCCCGGTGTCGCTGTAACTCGTGCCGGTCACCGAAGTGAGATACGAGCCGTTCCGGTAGATGTCGTAACCGGTGACTCCAACATTGTCGGTCGAAGCCGTCCAACTGAGTTTAATCTGGCTGGTGGATGCCGCGGTCGCGTTCAGGTTGGTGGGCACGCTCGGCGGAGTGGTGTCTGAACCGGTGACCGTAATGGTCCAGGTAATCTCCGGCCCGAACCAGGTTACGCCCTCCTGCACGAGCTTGAATTTCTCGACGTAGGTTCCGGGCGTGCCGGGGGCCGTGACGATGAAAGTGAACCGGCCGACCTGCCCGTTGGCGACATCAGACTGATCGACATCGCTGGGACGATGGCAATTCGCCCAGTTGCCGCTCGTGCAGAAAGCACTGTCACGATCCTGCGGACTGCTGGTGCCCAGGTACGTGTTGCTGTGCGTCCAATGTCCGGTTCCTGTGTTGTTGAACTCGGCCCAGACGACGGCCGTGCTGCCGGCTTGCATGGTTGAGGAATAACTCTGGGCGTGATACGTCGCCGCATAAGTCGAAGGCCGATCGGCGCGCGAATAGATGAAGCAATGCACGGTGTTAAGGTTCGCGTAACCGTTGTTGTAGCCTGGCCAGTCATAGTACACACTCGCACCGCTATAGTTCATGTACCCGCTGTTCTTGTTGCCGTAGGGATCGTTGAAGCAGGCGGTGTGCTGGCTGGTGGCATAGCCTATAGTGACTATATAATGACCCGCTGTTGTTAGAGAGTTCAGGAGCACGAACGGATGCGAGGCGTTGACCTCCGCCTGCAGTTCGGCCCATGTCGGCGACCAATCCACGCTCGACGAATCGCCGTGATTGTTGAAGTAGTCGCGCATGTAGCCCTTGGTGTCTGCCCAGTTGTCGCGGGTAATGTAGCCGAAGCCGCCGTAAGCAATCACCCCATTGGGGTCTGGCGATCCGATGTTGTAGGTGTGCCCGTTGTTTGTATAGATCTGGGAGATATAGCGTCCGTAATGACTGACGTGTGACGAAGGACAGCAACAGGTCACGTCCCAGTAGCCGATCTTGCCGCAATACGCCAGGCACATTGCCGCGGAAGTAGCCCCGCAGGCGGAGTTGCCATTGAAGTTGTCCGGAGTGTCGTACACCTGATGTATATATGGCACCGTACCGGATACCTTCGTGGTGGTTGGCACTCCCAGCACCAGCGTCTGCAACTGCTGTGCAGCCACGAGGCTCGCGGTTCCCACGCCCATGCCCGGTGGGCTTTGGGCAGAAGCAGCGTCCTCGCTGTTCCGGTCGAGGTTCCCGAGTGTGGCTGCGGCTCCGAGCGACTCGGTCTTGCCTTTCGCGGGCCTGGCCAGTGGAGCCTCGTAGACCTCGCCGTCCAGTCCGGCATAGACAATCTTGCCGCCGTCGGGCGAAACGGAGGCAGCGGTCGCCTTCACCATGCCATCGGCGGTGAGGTTTGTGGGGGGCTTACCATCGAATTTCGCTTTGCAGATGTCGGCACGGCTGACGCCCGTCCCCGGGACCCCTTCCACCTTACTGAAGTAAACAGCCTCGCTGTCTGCCGACCACGATGGCTTCTGACCTGGACCGAAATCGTATATCTGGCCCGTGGACAACTCGATGCCGATCAGCCAGCCCGAAACTGTATTGGCCGCCACGCGTTTCGAATCCGGCGACCAGACCGGATTGAAATAGGCGTTATCGTCGTCCGTAAGCGCGGATTCCTGGCCTGTAGCAAGGTCGATGACGCGCAATTGCTCTTTACCGTCGTTGTAGACCACCATCTTGCCGTCAGGCGAGATCGGAGCCAGATTGGCGTATTGGTCCAGCGTGAAGGCCTTGACCACGCTGCCCGATGCATCCGTGATTCGAAGCTCTGTGCCCAGCGTGTACGCGATCTGCCCGTCGGAAGCGAACGATGGCACGCCGGCCAGTGGTACCGCTGGCGAAAGCTCTGTAACTTGCCTGCTGGCAACGTCCAGCACTGCAGGAATCTGCATGGGCGGGCTGTCTTCATCCTGCGGCACCAGAATCTTGTAGCCCAGTTTTGTTCCGTCCGGCGACCAATTG
>JBJKSL010000017.1:0-3770 GCA_046704145.1 Phycisphaerae bacterium | reverse complement strand
GGGTGGGCTACAGGGGCCCGCAGTCTGAAAGCGAGACCAACTGGAAGGCGTTTCTCTACAACCGTAAGTATCGCCCGTTCGACGCCAACGAGCACGCCAAGTGGATGGGCTACCACGATTTCTCCAGCGGCCCGATCGGCGGCTGGATGAGTCACTTCATCAACCTGGTACACTTCGTGACCGACAGCGCAGCCCCGGTATCGGCCAGCGGCTTCGGCGGCAGGTACGCCCCGACGGATGATCCCAAGTGCGACGCCCCCAACGAGGTCGCCGTGGTCCTCGAATACGCCGAGGGCTTCCACACGCAGTTCACCACGAATTTCGGCAGCGAGATCGGCAACGAAACAACCATTTTTATGTTCGAAAAGGGAATGGTGCGTTGCAGATTCGGTCACTACATCGGCAATCCGACCTACTCCAGCGAGGGCGTGGACAAGAGCATCCCGCCGACCAAGATGCTGGACGCCGAACCGCCCTATCCGGGTGCGGCACACGTGGCCAACTGGCTGGGCTGCATCCGCAACGGTGGCCAGCCGCATGCGAACATCGATTTTGGGTACAAGCACGGCATTGCGGTGCTGATGGGCGACGTGGCCTGCACCACGGGTCGCAGAGTGGTCTTCGACGCCGCCAAACGCGAGATTCGGCCGGCGTAGGCACGCCACCTGACGCGCGTTTGCGATCGCGATTAGCGCACGGCTCGCCGCTTTCGACGTGAAGACAATTGGCTGTCACTTGACACCTTTGTCTTGCTCCGTGCCCCATACTTGTCTTCCCGGCTGCCTGCTGCTATGCTGCAGCCCTGGGAATCGCCCATGGCTGAAGAAATTCTCTTCTCATGGCTGCATCTCTCCGACATCCACGCCGGTGCCGGATCAGCATCCTATTGCTGGGACCTCACGCTCGTCCTCGATCAGTTCAAACGCGACCTGCGTCGCTTGCTGAAGTCCGACCTGCCCGCCATCGACGCCATCTTCGTGACCGGCGACCTGGCCTTCAGTGGCAACTCCTGCTCCAAGACCGAATACAGCAAAGTCGCCGACTGGCTGAACCAGATCGCCGCCATCTGCAAACTCTCGCCCTCGGACATCTATCTCGTCCCTGGCAACCACGACGTCGATCGATCGGTCGTCGATGACGATACGGCCGCGAAAGCCAAGCTCGACGAACTTCGCCGGGGCGAGGCCGACCTCGATGCCGCATATGATGACGCAGACAACCTCGCCCTCTTGCGTCGCCGCCAGGAGGCCTATCTGAAGTTCCAGGCCGCCGGCTTCGCCAGAGTCGACACGGACACGACCGGCCTCTTCTGGTCTCGCAGGATCGAACCTAAGAACGAGCTGGCCATCCGCCTCATCGGCCTCAATACTGCCCTGCTCTGCCAGGATGACGAAGACAAGCTCCAAATCCGTCTCGGCAAGCGCCAGCTGGCCGCCCTCACGCAGCGCAAGGACGATGAACTGGTCATCCTGCTGACCCACCATCCCTTCGACTGGCTGGCCGACGGTGAAGAGCTCACTGCCTGGGCCCAAGACCGCGTCCACGTCAGCCTCTTCGGCCACGTCCACGACCACGACAGCGAATCGCGCCGCAAGGGCGGCAACGACTTCGGCCGTATCGTCATCGCCGCCGGAGCCGTCCACACCGACGAGAAAGAGCCCGACACTCACGGCCTCAGCATCGCCAGTATTGTCCGCATCGCTCCGGGCAAGCTCGTTCTGCGCATCTGGCCCTACAAGTGGAGTTCCAAGAACAAAGATCTTCGCCCCGACCAGGACAACATCCCGCCTGGCAAGGCCTTCGCCGAACACCCGCTCCAAGTGCCGCCTGGCGTTGCTCTACCAGCCCCCATGTTGGGCGAGCACCGTGGCGAGCGTCCCAAAGGCGCTAGTAGCCCATCCGCCCTGCTCATGGCTCGCTATGAAGAAGTCGGCTTCCTCGAAGTCGTCCGGAGCAGCGAGCTAGCGTCCCTCACCGACTGGTGTGCCGATCTTGCCGCCACCAGTGTCCGCCTCTTCACCGGACCGGGCGGCACCGGCAAGACCCGCCTGTTCATCGAGTGGACCAAACGCCTGCGCGAAAAAGGCTGGCACGCCGGCTTCCTCACTGAAAAACCCACCGATGACGACATCGACGCTCTTCTCGATTGGCCGCAACCCACGCTGGCCGTCGTCGACTACGCTGAAACGCGACCGGGCCTGCGCCACTTGCTCGAACGCATCGCCCGCCGTTCGAGCGACGGCGTCAAACCGCTCAGAATCGCTCTGGTCGCTCGCGAAATCGGGGACTGGTGGCGATCGCACCTCGCCTCCAGCAACGAAGTCGGCGACCTGCTCGCTGAATACGCCCCCTGCTCGATCGCACCTGTTCCCCTCGAAGGAAAGCTCCGCGAGCAAGTCTTCACCCAGGCCCGCGACCGTTTCGCCGAAATCCGAGGGAAGAAGCCCCGTGCGGCCATTCCGAATCTCGTAGATGATCGTTTCGGCCGCGTCCTCTATCTGCACATGGCCGCGCTTGCCGAGGTCGAGGGCATTGCCTATACGGTCGACAACCTGCTCGAAAAAGTCGTCGAGCGCGAGGTTCATGGCTGGCGCAAGATCCTGCCCGCCTCGACCACCGCCGACCCCGCCTACGATGACTTCAACGAGGCAGCCTCGCGCTTTGTCGCCGCTGCCACCCTTCGGGGCGGTCTGCCCTCCGTCGAAGTCGTTGAAGCCCTCTGCCCGCGCGTCCGCGGCCCAGCGGTCACAGACTTCCTAGGTGCCATGCGCAATCTGTACCCCGGCCGCAAGGATGAGGCTGAACGCCGCTACCTGTCGCCGCTGGAGCCCGACCTGCTGGGCGAAAGCCTGGTCGCCGGCGTTCTGTCGAGCGAAACCACACCCGATCTCTATCTGGACCACGTCTTCGAGGACGCCTCGCCCGAAGCCCTCCGCACCGGCTTTGTCGTGCTCGGCCGTATCTCCGCCCGTCGCCCCGAGGACGCCTCCAGGTGGCTTCGCAAACTCCTGAACCCGGACGTCATCGGCCGCGCCCGCCCGGCCTTTGCCGCGGCGATGTCCCTCGGAGCCGAAACCGCATTCTCGCCGCTGGGCGCCATCCTGGCCGACATGCTGGCGAGCCTTGTCGACCAAGGCACCTCTACCGCCCTGCCTGCTACCTTTGTGGATGCGATCCCCGATCAAACAGTCTCACTACGCGAGCTAGCTCTCTGGGCCACCGAACAACTCCTCCACCACTTGCCACTCACTGCAAATGATGAGCCGACTCTACTCCGCCGTGCCGCCGTGCTGAACAACATGGGTGTCAGGCTCGGCGATCTCGGCCGCCACGAGGAGGCTTTGACCGCCGCCACCGAAGCCGCCAATACCTTCAGCAAACTCGCCGCTGCTCGGCCGAATGCCTTTCTGCCGGATCTTGCCATAAGCCTGCACAACCTGGGCAACAAGCTCAGCGAACTCGGCCATCGCGAGGAGGCCTTGGCCGCCATCACCGGAGCCGTCGAAATCCTCCGCAAGCTCGCCGCCGCTCGCCCGGAGGCCTTCCTGCCCAATCTGGCTATGAGTCTGGACAGCCTGGGTAACAGGCTCAGCGAAATCGGCCGCCGCGATGAGGCCTTGACCGCAACCGCCGAAGCTGTCGAGATCCGCGGAAAGCTGGCTACTGCTCGCCCGGATGCCTTCCTGCCGGGTTTGGCCACGAGCCTGAACAACCTGGGCAACCACCTCAGTGAACTCGGCCGCCAAGAGGAGGCTTTGACCGCAACCGCA
>JBJKSL010000016.1:0-8789 GCA_046704145.1 Phycisphaerae bacterium | reverse complement strand
GGTGGTGGCCTCATAGTGGATCTTCAGTTCGTTGTCGTTAGTAAGGGTGTAGATCACCGTCGCGTGCAGGTTGCCGGGGTAGCCTTCCTCACCGTCCTTGCTGGTGTAGGTGAGCTTGAGGTGCACGCCCTCGGCGTCCATGGTCGGGTCGGCCTTCCAGAACACCTTGTCGAAACCCTTGAGGCCGCCGTGCAGAGCGTTGGGACCGTTGTTGATGGCCAGCTTGTACTCCACGCCGTCGAGGGTGAAGCGGCCCTTGGCGATGCGGTTGCCGTAACGGCCGACGATCGCCCCGAAATAGGGCGAGCCTTCGAGGTACTCATTGACGGAGGCGTAGCCCAGGTTCACGTCATCGAACTTGCCGTTGCGGTCGGGCACTACGATGGTGCGGACGATGGCGCCGTAATCGCTGATATCGACGCGCATGCCGTTCTTGTTGGTCATGTAATAGATCGAGACGGGTTGACCGTCGACTGAGCCCCAGTTCTTCCTTCGATAGTCCATCTTCTTCTCGCTTCCTTTGGTTGCTTCGGCGGCCGGAGTAGTCACTTGGGCGGGTGCAGGTGCATTCGTTGCTCTCTGCCCTTGGCAGCACGTGCTCTTGCATGTGCTGTTTGTTTCGGAGCATGCACACGCAAGCAGGCCGCCCACTGACGCCGCCATTGTCAATGCCTTGAGTAGAGTCCAGGTTCTCATGTTCTCTTCCCTTTCGTGAAATCAGGTGTCCTTGTCGTGAGTATCGATGTCCAGCGGGGCGTGGAAGTGCTCGGGCGTTGTCGGCGTGGTCAGCACTTTGTAGTAGCAGTATGCCACCAGGGCCACCACCGCGCCGCAAGATCCCAGCATGATAATCCAGCCGGCTGGGGTCATCTTATCGCCCCCCTTTCCTCGGCAGGGGCTCGCTCGTTCGAGCACGCCGAGCACGAGAGGCCGTTGAGTCTGCCCGTGTCCCGCCAGCGCTTGCCGGCCAGGTTGACCAACAGTCCGAAGAAGATCAACAGCACCACGATGAAGGCCAGCATCAGCAGCACCGTGCCGCGGTCCTCGGAGGTCATGCCGCGAATGTCTTGGATTTTACCTGGCAGGCTGTAATAGCACCACAAGCCGAAGACGCCGAGCAGATAGAGCGGCGAGATGTACTTGATGATGAACCAGAAGACGGCCGATCTTGATGACCGCGCCGCGACCGACCTCTTCTTTAAGGTTCTTGATGCCGAAGACCCAGCCGGCCAGCACGACCTCAACAGTCGCCAGGCAGAAGATGCACAGCGTCCCGACCCAGAAGTCCATGGTATCCAGAGCCAGCAGGTTCTTGGAGAAGTAGACGACCAGCAGAGCCCCGATCGCCCCCAGCAAACCCAGGCAGGTCACGCTCAGCCGTCGGCCCATGCCGAAACCCTCTTCAAAGAAGGCAATGGCCGGCTGCAGCATGCTCAAAGAGCTGGTGATCGCCGCAATGAACAGCATGAAGAACCACAGGGCCCCAAACAGCGAGCCTATCGGCATGCGGGCGAACACCGCCGGCAACGTGATGAAACCCAGGCTGAAGCTGGAGTCGAGCTTGCCGAGATTGGCCGCTCCCAGGAAGAGGAAGGCCACCGGGATGGTGATCAAGCCGCCCAGGCAGACCTCGCAGAACTCGTTGGTCGAGCTGGCGGTGAGGCCGGAGAGCACGACATCGTCATCCGCGCGCAGGTAGCTCGCATAGTTCAGCACAATGCCAAAGCCAACCGACAACGAGAAGAAAATCTGGCTGGAGGCGTTCAGCCACAACTCCGGATTGGCCAGCGCCTGCCACAGCGTTTTGTCGCCGGTCTTGGGGTTCCACATGAAGCCGAGGGCGTCGGTGATGTGCGGCAGCGTCAGTACGCGGACCAGCACGACCAAGGCAATGATGATCAGCAACGGCATGGCGTACTTGGAGAAGACCTCGATGCCCTTGGTCAGCCCGCGGTAGATGAAGATGAAGTTCACCACGAAGACGATGGCCAGGAAGATCACACTCTCCTGCAACGTGCCGCGGATGAGGAAGCCGTTGGCCTCTTCGCCGACGAAATTGCTGAAGTGCTTGCCGTAGGCGGCCACGGCCTCCTGCTGGGTGGCGGCGTTCTTGGCGTATTCAGCCATCGTGCCGCTGATGTAGTCCCAGGCGTATGCCAGGCACCAGGCCTCGATGTACACGTAGTACATGAAGATGCCGACGGGGATGATCAGGGCCAAAGCCCCGAAGTACTTGCTGATGCGGTTCGGCCAGAGGGCGGAGAAGATGCCGGGAGCGCTATTGAAGCCGCGAGTCCCGCCGTAGCGGCCGATAGTCCACTCGACCCAGCAGATGGGGATGCCCAGCAGCAACAGCGAGATGAAGTACGGGATCATGAAGACCCCGCCGCCGTTGGTCGCCGCCAGCCCCGGGAAACGGAGGAAATTGCCCAGCCCGACCGCCGAGCCAGCCACCGCCAGGATCACGCCCAGCTTGGAGGCCCACTGTTCCCGGCCGGCATTGGCCAGGGCAGGTTGGCTCGACGTGTTGCGGTTGTCGGGCACAAGGCCTCCTGTGCAATCGAAGGGCTAGCTGCTCGTTCGCGAGGGCGCGGCGTCTTTTCTTAGGACCGCGTCAACTTGTTGACGCAAGCGGACGGTAACAAGTTACCTCGATCCTGAAACAGAAACAGGACTCCTGACGCGCGCCAGGCAAACCAGGCCGGCAAGATGCCGATCCCACACAAACCGACAATCATCGGGGCCATGGGAAGGTTTTGCAAGCGGTTTAGCTCACCCCATTCGCGGCGATTTCGCGTCCGCCAGTATTGATTCTGCGTGAAGTCAGCAGTCATACCCATCCGGGTATTATTATGCGCGGCGGTCGACGCGCAACTTGCTATCCACACTTGCCTTGGCCGCCGCCTGGAGCGCGTATTCAAAACGTAATCGGTATGATAACCCGAATGCAGGTTTTTGACTCTCAAGAGGGGTTATCGGGTCAGCCGATCAAGGTGATATGAGAACCGTTGCGGTCATTCTGGCCCGGGCGGGCAGCAAGGGGCTGCCGGACAAGTGCGTTCGGCCGCTGTTGGGGCGTCCGCTGATCGACTACACCATCGATCACGCCTTGGCGGCCGCCTCCGTCCAGGATGTGGTGCTGACGACCGACTCGCGGCCGGCAGCAGCGGCGGGCGTCGATGCAGGCATCCTGGTGCTCGAACGGCCGGCGAATCTGGCCAACGACACCGCCCGGGTGGACGCGGCGGTGCGGCACGCGGTCGAGTGGTACGAAGGGCGCTCCGGCGAACCGGTGGACGCCGTCGTCATCCTTTACGGCAACATCCCCGTGCGGGCGGCCGGCATGATCGACCGTTGCGTCGAGCATCTGCATTCAACCGGCTGCAGTTCGGTACGCACGGTAGCCCCGGTCACCAAGCAACATCCCGACTGGATCCATCGCCTCGACGGCGACCGCATGGTTCAGTTCCGGCCCAACAGCATTCACCGACGGCAAGAACTCGAGCCGCTGTACTACCACGACGGCGCGGTCATCGCCGTCACGCGAAAGGCGTTGTTTGACGCGGCAGAAAGCAGCGATCCGCATGCGTTCTTCGGGACCGACCGGCGGGCCATTGTCCAGAATCCGGAAGATGCGGTGGACGTGGATTCCGCCATGGATATGTACATCGCCGAGGCGATTTTGCGGCAACGCGGCCAGAGTCCAACGCATTCAAAGGGCACCGGCTTCACAGAAGCCGGCTCTGAAGGTACTGCACAACCCGGATCTCCGGCGGCGGTGAGGAGCTGATCGAGGGGAGAACAGCATGTCGAACGAAAGCACGCAACAAACAATCAAGCCCCTGCAGATCGGTCCTGCGGTCATCGGACCAGGTGAGCCGGTCTACGTCATTGCCGAGATCGGCGTGAACCACGACGGCGATCTGGGTGTGGCCAAGGAGATGATTCACGCCGCTGCCGATGCCGAGGCCGACGCGGTCAAGTTCCAGGTGTTCTCGCCGGAGCGACTGGTTCGGCCGGACGCGCCCACGGCAGCCTATCAGCAGCAGACAGAACAAGCAGCCAGCCAGTACGATTTGCTCGCACGGCTGGCCCTTTCGCACGAGCAATTCGCGGAACTGGCGCAATATGCCGGCCAGCACGGAGTGGAGTTCCTGGCCACGCCGTTTTCGGTGGCCGATCTGAAGTTCCTGGCGGCCATCGGCGTGCGGGCCATCAAAATCGCGTCGACGGACATCGTCAACGCCCCCCTGCTGGATGCGGCGGCGGGATCTGGCGTGGCCGTCATCGTCTCGCGCGGTGCGGCCGACTACGATGAGATCGCCGCGGGGCTGAATCGTTTGCGGCAAGGCGGGACGAACTCGGTCGCGCTGTTGCATTGCGTCAGCAGCTATCCGACCCCCGAATATGAGGCCAATCTCGCGGTTATTCACGCTCTGCAGGACGCCTTCGGCTGCATCGCGGGCTTCAGCGATCATACGGAATCAATCACCATCGGCGGCTACGCGGCAGCTGCCGGGGCACGCATCGTCGAGAAGCACATGACCATGAGCCGCTCGCGCAAGGGGCCGGACCACGCCTTCTCGCTCGAGCCCGACCAACTGGCTGAATACATCCACCACATTCGGCGGACCGAGTTGATGCTGGGCACCGGCCGCATTGCGGTGAGCCCTTGCGAGCAGGAGGTCCGGCGGCTGTCGCGCGGCAGCCTGGTCGCAGCGCGGGACATCCATCCGGGCGACACGCTCACGCCCGAGATGCTCATCGTCAAACGGCCGGGCGACGGGATCAGCCCCATGGCCATGGAGCGGCTGCTCGGACGGCAGGCTCGCCAGCCCATCCCGGCGGACACACCCGTCAGTTGGGATGCACTGACTTAAATCCGTGTCCATCCGTGTTCATCCGTGGTTCCATTCGCTTCTGCCCGGTGATAAATGCCCAGACCTAAACGTCGAGTTGCGGTGGTCACAGGTACGCGGGCAGAGTTCGGCCTGCTCGAGCCGGTGTTGCAGGCCTTGGCTAGCCGGGGCCGAGTGGAGAGCCGACTAATCGTCACCGGCATGCACCTGCTGACGAAGTTCGGCCACACGGTGGACGAAATCCGGGCGCGCGGCTGGCGGGTGGATGCGGCCGTTCGCATGCAGACCGGTCGGGATGATGGGTCCGCAGAAGCGGGTGCGCTCGGACGCGGCATCGAGCGCATTTCCAAGGCGATCGATCGGCTCCATTGCGACACCGTACTCGTGCTGGGCGACCCCATCGAAGCCTTCGCCGGGGCGACGGCCGGGGCGGTCAGCCGGAGAGTGGTCGCACACATTCACGGTGGCGATCGTGCCCCGGGTGACATCGACGATCAGTTGCGTAACGCCATCAGCCGACTGGCCCATGTGCACCTGGTCGCATCTCGGGACGCCGCCCGGCGCCTGGCCCGCATGGGCGAACCAGCCGACCGCATTCACATCGTCGGCGCCCCCGGCCTGGATGCAATCCGCGAGTTCCTCGCCAAGCCCCCCCACCCTGGAACCCTGAAACTCTGTGACTCTGGAACCACCAAGCGCCAGAAGGCGGGCAAGACTTCCATCGCCCCAGCAAGTCCCTACGCGGTACTGGTCCTGCATCCCTGCGGACGCAAGCCCGCCGTCGAGGCTGCGGTGGCCCGGGCGGCGATGACCGCCATCGAGCGTAACGGCTTGGCCGGCGTAGCTATCTGGCCAAACAGCGACCCGGGCCACACAGGCGTCATCGCTGAATATGAAAAACAAACCAACCGGTCGGGTTGGCGCGTGTTCAAATCCCTCCCGCGCGAGGACTACCTGCGATTGGTGACTGGGGCCGCAGTCCTCGTGGGCAACTCCTCCAGCGGGATCATCGAATCGGCCAGCCTGGGGGTGAACGCAGTCAACATCGGCCCGCGACAGGCCGGCCGCCTTCGCTGCGGCAAGAACGTGGTCGAATCCGGGGAGTCCCTGCCGGCCATCAGCCGGGCCACCCGAACCGCTCTGGCCAAACCTCGCCCGGTTGCCGGTCGGTCGGTATATGGCGACGGCCATGCCGGCGAGAGAATCGCGCGCATCCTGGAATCACTTCCAGTACAGCTTTCGCGGCTCGCAAAGAACTTGACCTACTGAGCGACGACTCCATCCCATCAGTACGCCCAGTTACTGCAGATTATCGGAACCCCGGTCTGGAGCCGGTCACGGCGGCAGACCGGGCGTTGATCCCAAAGTGCTACTAAACCCTGTCTTTCTGCTGGACGATGACTGAATGAAGGGATTTTGAGAAGTGCGTCCCTGCCGGCTTCGTGCCGGAACCAAAAAGGATCAGATGTAATGCCCAGCACACCCGAAGCAAGCGATCCGGCCCAGGTTGTCAAACTCGCTCTGGCCAAGATCGGGGATATTGCCACACTGCCCGAAGTGACCGCCAAGATCATTTCGGTGGTGGATGACCCCAAGAGCACGGCTCGCGACCTGCACAACATCATCAAGAACGATCCCGCGTAGGCGACCAAGATTCTGAAGGTCGTTAACTCGGCGTTCTACGGCTTGCCCGGACAGGTATCCGAAATCGATCGTGCCATCGTATTGCTGGGCCTCAGCGCGGTGAAGAACATCGCCATCTCTGCTTCGATCAGTCGCCTGTTCACTGCGGACCGCATTTCCGATCGCTTCAGCGCCCGCGACATCTGGAAGCACAGCGTGGCCGTCGCAGTGGCGACCCGGCAGTTCTGCGGCGTCATCGGCAAGCGGGCGTTCGCCGAGGAAGCCTTCCTGGCCGGCCTGATTCACGACCTTGGTCTGCTCATGGCCCGACAGGCATTTCCGGATGAGCTCAAGGAGGTCATCCGCATAGCCGGCGAGAGCAATCGGCCGTTCAACGAGGTCGAGATGGAACTGATCGGCGCCGACCACCAGATGCTCGGAGCCGCCCTTGCCGCCAAGTGGAAGTTCCCGCGCGGTCTGCAGACGGTCATCGGTTACCATCACCGCATCGACAATCTCTCCGACGAAAACCGCGGCGCAGCGACCATCGTCTACGTGGCCGACGTGCTGGTCTGCCACGAGCGGGTCGGCTTCTATCTCACCGCCGAGCAGCAGCCCCTGGACGACACGCTGCTGGAGTCCATCGGCATGTCCGAAGCGGACTTCAACGCCGTCCGCGAGGCCCTGCCCGCCCAGATCGAAGAGGCCGAAAGCATCTTCAAAGTCTGACGCCAGGCCCCCCATCTCCTTGCTCGTGCGGTTGACCCCAGTGGCTTCACCGCCGAGATCCCGCAGACCGGACAATGCCCCGTTTGGCCCGGTGCAACGACCATGTTCTGCTTGCGGTGCGGGAATTCTTTGAAATCCAATCCCGAAGGCAGAGACGATGATGGCCGACGTACGCGCGTTTGCCCCTGCGAGACGAACCCAAAATCAGACTGCCCGCTCCAAAGCTTAATGCCGACGCCACCCAAGCTTACAAGCACAATGCATGCGTTCGCGGCATTTGGCCTTGCCGATTCCTGTAAGAATCCCCTTGCCGACTCCAATAAGGATAGGAGAGCGCGGGCGAGGCCCTTTCCCCGCCCGCACCGGTCCGGGGGCCGTGCGGCATTGCCCCAGAGAAAAGGTTTGATGCCTTGGTTTGCTGAAGATGAGCCTCACGACGACAAACATCCCAAAAGAGACCGGCAGGCGGTCACCGCGGCCACTGCCCGAGCCTGTCGAGGCACAGCCCTGTGAGGACTTGGGCCAGGGCAGGATGGGTCCTGCAAAGACTGGGACGCTGCGACGGGTTCTGCTACGCGTGTGCCTGGCCGTCGCGGTGATTACGGCCGCTGTGTGGGGAGGCAAGGCAGGACTGAAACGGCTGCACTCGACCGGCATCGCAGCGGATGCCGAACTGTTCACCGTAACGCGACGAAGCTTTCCCGTAATCCTGCAGCAGAAGGGCGACCTTCGGGCAGCCCATCAGATCGACGTGCGATGTGAGCTCCAGGGCCGGGCGACCATCATCAAGCTGGTGGATGAGGGCAAAGCGGTCAAGAAGGGCGACCTGCTGGTTCAGTTGGCCAGCGACGAGATCGATGAACAGCTCCGCGAGGCCGAGAGCAAAGAGATTCTTGCCCGGGCCGCCTACGAGGCCGCGGAAAAAGAACTGCAGATCCTCAAGGACAAGAACGCCAACGAGATTCGCAAGGCCAAGGTCAAGCTGTCGCTAGCCACGCAAGAGGTCAGCAAGTACACCGAGGGCGATGCCGTCCAGAGCCAAAAGGAAAAGCAGTTGGCGGTGGACGAGGCGGCATACAACCTCAAGCGAGATCAGCGCACGCTGCAGGATTCTGAAGATCTCTTCGCCCAGGGCTTTCTAACGCGCGTGGACGTGGAGAACGATCGCGCCGCCGTCTACACCGACCAGAACAAGCTTGAAAACGCCAAGCTCGCGCTCGAAGTGCTGAAGAAGTACACCATACCCATGGAAACTCAGCAAAAGCAGAGCGACCTTGAGGATGCCGGCAAGGAATTGGAGCGCGTCCAGAAAGAGGCGGCGGTCACTGAGGACAAATTGACACTTGAGAAAGGCGCCAAGCAGAGCGATCACAAGTTGGCCAAGGACAAGCTGGCCCGCATGAAAGATCAGCAGAGCAAGACCCGGATCTACGCTCCGGCTGACGGCCTGGTTATCTACTACAAAGAGGAATGGTGGGACGAGTCGCGGATGATCAAGGCCGGCGCGCAGGTGCACGAACAGCAGATCCTCATTCAGTTGCCGGACACCTCGTCCATGAAGGTGATCGTACGCGTACA
>JBJKSL010000015.1:0-7582 GCA_046704145.1 Phycisphaerae bacterium | reverse complement strand
GACACTTATAGCTCGCACTCCAGTGTTTATCAGATGGTTGATGGTCCGCAGCAGGAGAGGACGTATCAGCACAGGCCAGAATGGGCGAGGCAGCCCTTGAGGACAACCCGGTTCCCGGTCGGCAGGCCCGCCGGCCAGAAGAATAACGCGCATGATGGTGAACTCCTTGTGTGCGCTTCCCTGTTCAGACCACCCCGTTCAGAGGTGCGCCGGTTCAGCAATAAGTGTTGTCAACCGGCGTTTGACGGACCATCAGTGTTTCGCGGTCAGCCTCAGGGCCAAGGAGAATTCCGCATGGCGGCCTCATGCATTACTCGTTTTGGCGAGTCTCCTCGTCGCCCTCCGATTCCTGCGTCTCGTCGCGCAACCCGCGGGCTGCGGCCAGGATCTGCTCGTCCAGTTCCTGCGGTGCCAGATCTATGCGTTTGAACTCCGCGACCTTGCCGCTGAGCAGGTTCAGGCTTTTCTCGAAGTTGTCGGAGAGAATCCAGCCTTCGCGGTTTCCGTAGCGCGGATCGAAGCGAGTGATGTGCTCCAACAAACCCATGCGACGCATCTTGGCGCGCACGCGTTCCAGTGTGCGGCGCGAGACGCCCTGGTTCATGACCAGTTGCCCCAAGTTGGGCACAATGCCTTCGCTGCGCCACTTGAGGTGTACCCAGATAACGAGGAACGCATACTGTTGGTTGCGATTGCCTGGGAAGAACATCTCCGCCAGTCCGGCTACACTGGTCAGCCGGGCGATGCGGCGGAATGCAAAGTCGATCTTTGTGGTGATGACTTCCGACGTGTGTGCGCGTTTTCCGTTCATGGCATGCCTGACCACAAATGAGGAACAAGGTGGCACTCGCCACAGTGCATTGAAGGTCGCGGGCAAAGCAACCGCAACCTGAGTTACACCGAAAGCGTGGACAAATCGCTAGAGATTACGCACGTACTTTCAATCTTTCTCGCGAGTTCATCGAAACCCTACCTTGAATTGCCCTTAGCGTCCGATAGGATTACCCAGGAGAGCATGGATGGGATTGAATACTTACAGGGAAGATCGGTGCTCCGCTTGCCTCCCGCCGATCGACAAGGGAAATCACAAACCCGACCCGAGCCCAACATCTGGGACGCTGCTTGATTGACCTGCTTGGCCGTGTGTCTGTCTGCCGAGTTGCCTGAGTCAAGCCGGCGCTGAACGGACGCTACGCCACCGTATAGCTACGGAGTGTTCAGCTGATCTCTGGATAGGCTTATCCTGAGTAGACCCGCCTACCGGAAGATCGGCGTCAAGGTTTTCTTTTTTTCATGGGAACGGAGAAGTACATGCCACACGGATCAGTCCATCTGGCCCGAGTCAGAATTACTGTCCCCGCAAGCGGCAGGCTCGCCAGCGCGATACGCTGCTGCCGGCCATGGCATGCGGGTGTATTGATGGGGATTCTGGCCATCGGAAGCGTAGCGGTCGCACCGGCGCGTGCAGCTTGCGTGAGTGCGGGAGCCACCTGGGTCGACACCTCCACCACGGACAGCGCGGGATATTCCGGCCAATTCACTGCCGAATTCGACGCGACTCCTGACAGCAGTGGGCTGGACGGCCTGGTCGGCATATCCGACGGGGCGGGAGCCACGTTCCAGGATTTCGCGGCCATGGTGCGTTTCAGCGTGGACAACAAGATCGATGTCCGCAACGGCAACAGCTACAAGGCGGACTTGCTGTTGGGCTATGTTGCCGGAATGAAATACCACTTCCGGCTGACCGTGGACGTGACGGCCCATACTTACAGCGTCTATCTCACGGTGCCCGGCTGGCGGGAAGTGCGTATTGCCAAAGATTACGCCTTCCGCGGGAATCAGCAGAAAGTCACCGTTTTGAACAACTATGGCGTTTTCTCCTCTTACGGTAACCTGCAGGTCTGCAACTTCGTCAGCAGTCTGCCGGGGAACAAGCCGCCCGTCGCGGTGGCAAAGGCCACGCCGACCAGCGGTGATGCCCCGCTGACAGTCAATCTCGACGGTTCGGGCAGCAGCGATCCGGACGGCACAATTGCGGCGTATTCGTGGGATTTTGGTGATAACACCACCGGCAGCGGTGCGAAGGTCACACATGTGTACTCGACCGCGGGAAACTACACGGCCGTCCTGACGGTCACGGACGATGGCGGCGCTAAAGGTACTGCCAACGTGGCGATCGCGGTTGCAGCCAACACCTGCAAGACTGGCGATGCGACTTGGCAGAATAGTACAATCGACTCGTTCAGCGATCTGTTCGAAGCAGATTTCGACGCCACACCGCAAGCAGCCGGCGTAGACGGCGTGATCGGCCTCTCGCAGGGTGCGGCCACGGATTACTCAGGCCTCGCAGCGGCTGTCCGCTTCAACACCAACAACACCATCGACGTTCGCAACGGCGGAGTCTACGCGGCTGATGCGACCGTGCCTTACACTCCGGGCACCAAGTATCACGTGAGGCTGGCTATCGACGTAGCAGCTCACAGCTACGACGTATTCGTGCAGCCTGCCGGCGGTACCGAGCAGAAGATTGCCGCGGGTTACGCTTTCCGTACCGAACAGCAGGGAGTGACCGCAATCAACAATTGGGGCATCTGCAGCAGCCTGGGAGCAACGCAGGTGTGCGACTTCACTGCTGCGGCCACGACCCGCAACAAGCCGCCGGTGGCCACCATGACGGTTACGCCCCAAGACGGCGAGGCCCCGCTCGCGGTTTCTTGCGACGCCTCAGGCAGCAGCGATCCGGACGGCAAGTTCGTCAGCTACGCCTGGAACTGGGGCGATAGCGCTACATCGGGTACAGCTTCCGCCTCCGCCAATACGGCACAGGCCGCTCACACCTATTCCGAACCCGGTAACTACACGGTCACGCTGACGGTAACCGACGATGCCGGAGCGAGTTCATCTGCAACGACGCAGGTCACCGTCAAAGCTGCTGCCGGAGCGTGCGTCACCAGCACCGCGGCTTGGCAGAACAGCACTATGGGGCCCTACAACGATCTCTTCCAGGTTGACTTCGACGCCACAGCGTTGACTGCCGGATCCGACTGCGTGGTCGGCCTGTCACAAGGCACAGGCACGAGTTACTCGAGCTTTGCAGCGATTGCCCGCTTAAACACGAGTAACACAATCGATGCGCGAAACGCAGACGCCTATACGGCACAAACATCCGTCTCATACGCCGCCAATACTCAGTATCACTTCCGGATGGTGATCGACGTGCCAGCCCACACGTATGACCTGTTCGTACAACCGGCAGGTGGAGCCGAGCAGCAACTCGCGGCGGGTTACGCTTTCCGAACCGAGCAGCAAGCGGTGACCGCACTAGACAACTGGGGCGTCTCTACCGATATCGGCAGTGCACAGGTCTGCAACTTCACTACCAAGGCCCTGGTCCGGAACAAGCCGCCAGTCGCAGCACTGACGGTAACGCCGAGCACTGGCGAGGCCCCGCTGAAGGTCGCTTGCGATGGGACCGGCAGCAGCGATCCGGACGGCAAGGTTACCGCGTACCAGTGGGACTTCGGCGATGGCAGTGCCGCCGTCCAGGCTTCGCAGACAACTCACACGTATTCGGTGGCTGGCGATTACACGGTCACGCTAAAGGTCACTGACGATGCCGGTGCTACCGCCACGGCAACGAAGACGGTAAGCGTCAAGCCCGCTCCGGGCTCATGTGTGACCAGCACCGCGGCGTGGCAGAACTACTCGATGACTGCACAGACTGGCGCATTCACGGTCGAATTCGATGCCACTCCGGCTGCGGCAAACATGGATGGCGGCGTCGTGCTGTCGGCGACTGCGATGACAGATTATCCCGATGCCGCGGTTGCGGTGCGTTTCAACTCTGCCGGCCAGATCGATGCCCGCAACGGCAACAGCTACAGCTCAGACGCCGTAATCACTTACACGGCCGGCACGATGTACCATTTCCGCCTGACCGTCGGCATTCCGTCGCACTCCTACAGCGTTTATGTCACGCCGGCAGGCGGCAGCGAGCAATTGCTGGGCTCGGCCTACTCGTTCCGAACGGAGCAGATGGCGGCCACCTCGATTGCCAACTGGGGCACGTGGTCGAGCGTATCGACGCTCGACGTGTGCAACTTCGTGGTCGGTCCGCCCCCGCCCGCAACGCTGGCGGTCAGCACGACCACTCTCGACTTTGGCACCTCGGGAACCAGCCAGACTTTCGACGTCTGGAACGCCGGCGGGTCTACAATTAATTACTCGATCGCCGATAATGCGAACTGGCTGACGGTCACGCCGACCTCCGGCACGAGCAACGGCCAGCGAAATACGATCACAGCCAAGGTCGATCGCAGTGGCTTGGCTACGGGAACCTACACAGGGAAGATCACCGTGACCCCATCGACGGGCGCAGTCATCACCATCCTGGTGACCATGCAATACGCGACCGTTCCGCAGATCAAGCTCAAGCCGATCGCGCGGTGGGACACGGTGCCCTATGAGCGGATCAACGCCGGCAGCACGCTGAAGATCGGTGTGGTGGCTTTCTCGAAGTTCGGCATCGCCAAGGTCCGCTTTACCGTGAACAGTTCCAGCTACAAGGGCACGAACCCCATCGACGTCACACAGATGACGCTTAACGATCAGAGCGGGGTGTGGGAGTACTGGTGCCCGCTGAATGCCAGTGATTTCACCACGGACGGTCCGTTCAGCGTGGATGCGGCGGTCTACGGCATGGACGGTGGTTACCGCGATCGGTTCACGACGCCCGGCCTCGGGCTCGGCCGGCTTTCGCTGGTCGTGAATGCCACGGGCAAGTTGCCGCAGGTGCAGGCCTGGGTCAGCACGTCGGGCAGCGATTCGAGCGGCGTGGTCAACGACAGCAGCAGGCCTTACGCCACGGTCGGCAGGGCTATCGATGCGATCCGTGCATATCGTTCGGCCAACGGCTTCGGCAACAACGCCGACGGCGGCATCGTGCGGCTCATGCCGGGCAGCCACACCTGCTCCACTGGGGGCGTGGCCGGTCCGATCGCTTGCGATAACGAGTACGTAACCATTACGACTGCGGCTGGCGGTACTCGCGACAACACCACGCTGTTGCCGGGCAACATCGTACCGACGCGTAAGATCTGCGTGCGAGGAATCACCCTCAACGGCTCTGGCGTGCTCGCAATGAGCGGGACCGACCGTCTGCAGACGCAGATGTGGGTCGACAACTGCACGCTTATCGGTGCCGGCATGGGCCTTGGTTGGGCTCATCCGCTGGCGGTCGAGTGGCAGAACCTGTACTACACCGACTCGTCCATCACGCAAGTGGCGCAGGCCACCTCTGGTTCGACGCTCTGTCGCGGTCTGACCATTGCCCACATCAGCGACGACGCGTTCCAGAACATCCCCATGGTGGTCAACTGCACGGTTGACGATATCAATCCTCTGTCCACCGGTGTGCATGCCGACTGCTGGCAGCACGGCGGCGGGGCCGGCGATGACAACGTGATCGTCTACGGTCTGCGGGCCACCAATCTCATGTACCAGAGCATCTTCATCCGCGGTGACGTGAGCAGCCCGCCCAGCAAAGCCCAGGGCATGGCGTTCGTCAACGTGTACACGGCCATGTCGCCCAACTCCAACGGCTGGGGCGGCTGGTATCGCTGGGTCGATCACCTGCTGTGGTGGAACTGCACTTACGCGGTCAAGGGTATCGGCATTATGAACGATACCTATGCCGGCGTGCGGCAGCCCTGCAGCATCAGCAACTTCTCGTGCAAGGGTTGCGACTTTGCGTTCCTCGGACGCGGTGATGACAGCCTGGTCGATTACAGCGAATGGGATCAGAACCATTTCGTGGATCCGAGTGTCACGCTTGGGCAGCACGTCACGACGGGTTATGATGGTCTGGACAGCAACGGCGTGCCCACGGCGGGTTCGCCTCTGCTGGACCGCTTCTCGCCGGTGGTCCCGGTGGACGCGGCCAACAAGGTTCGCAGTGGCCTGTCGGATGTCGGCGCTTACGAACGATGACAGACCGCGTTTGAGTCCTTGATTTCCTCCCGAACCCTGCGGACTTCTGTTCCGCAGGGTTCCTTTTTGTCCTCCGCAGGCGGCCTGCAGAGGCTCAGCACGATCTGCTTCAAGCCGGCTCCCCAACTATGGTTCGAGTCGTAGAAGGGAGCTTGTACCTTCGCGCTTGCCTCCTGCCGGGATCGATAGGCGGCTTCATCCGACGCCAGCATGAGGATAGCGCGTGCATAGCCTCCAAGATCGTCGGGCCTGACTTCGACCACCGCTTCGCGCACGTAGTTGACCGCTGGGCACAGCGATGATGCGATCACCGGGCGCCCGGCGAGCACGGCTTCGGCTGTGACCTGGTTGAAGCCCTCGCCGATCTCGGACCGCGTGGGGACGATCACGACATGGGCGCGTCCGTACATTTGCGCGAGTCGTGCGCGGTTGCAGTAGCCATGCAGACGGAAGCGGCTCTCCAGGCCGGCTCGGCTCATGCGCTTCTGCAGTTCCTCGCTCGCTGAACCCGTCCCGCACACATGAAAGAGGACGTCCTTGCGTTCGCGGCAGACCAGCCGGGCGATTCGCACCAGGTCCAACGCCCCCTTGTTGGCCTCGACCCGGCCGATGTACATGACGTTGAATGGCCGCTGCCCATGCTGCGGTTGAGCTATATTGTCGAAGGTCGCTCTTCGATACAACGGCAGAAAGCAGAACGCCTTCGCACGTGGCCGCGGCCCAAGCTGCAGATCACTTTGAATCTCCGGGGACGCGACGAGCAGTGCACTACAGCAATGCCGAAAGAACAGCCGATTCAATGCTGACACTGTTCTGCGCAGGACCGCCTTGCGAGATACCGGTTGGCTCAGCCGCACATGGAGTGAAGGCACGACTGGTATGCGTGCAACCGTTAGCAATGCGAGCGTGAACCAGTGAGCACCCTCGTTGACGATGGTCAGGTCCGGCTGAAAGCGCAGTGCCGTGAAGATCATCCGCAAGCCGTAGCTCAGTTGCCCGAGGTGGAAGCGGATGCCGCTGCTTTCATGGGCCGGATGCGGGCGATGCTCGATGCGGAACTGGCCGTCTCGCAGTTGATCCCGGCGAGGGCATGTCGAGAGCACAAAGGCCTCGGCCTTCAGTTCGCGGCACAGGTCGAAGAACTGGCCGGAGTAGGCCACCACCGGCTCGGACGGATCATCGCAGCCCTGCTTCCAGTGGCGGTAGGTCGCGATGCTGTCGCCCGGACCGGAAGCGTAAAACAACCTCAATGCTCGTTGTGCTGGCATTGTCGTATATGCGTTCGTCATTCACACTGCCATTGCCGGCGCAGCCCGGAGAGCAGCTTCCAACTGTGCCGCCCTTCGCGTCCCGGTCTTTTGCCAAGTGTACTCGTTGACAGTGCGTCGAGCGGCCTGGCCCAGTTGCTCGCGATATTCGCGATCTTGAGCCAATCGCTGCAGGGCCTCGATCCAGGCATCCTCGTCATAAGGGTCAAGAACCAAACCCTCCTGTCCGTGCTGCACAACGTCACCTGCTCCCATCGGCGAGGTGATTACCGGCAGACCGCACGCCATGGCTTCATAGCTGACCAGCGGACTGCCCTCCTCCAATG
>JBJKSL010000014.1:0-3059 GCA_046704145.1 Phycisphaerae bacterium | reverse complement strand
CCTTCGACTTCCCCGACGGCTCGGGCTATCTCGGCATGATCACACCGTTGCTGGTGGGCCTCGGCGTCATGCTCGGCTGGCGAGACCATCGCGTGCGGTTCTTCATCATCGCCATCGCCATCTCATTCCTGCTGGCGTTCGGTTACAGTCGCGGCTCCGCCTGGGCCTATCGCATCTATGCCCACCTCCCCACCGGCAACATGTTTCGCACGCCAAGCCGCTTTCTCCTGCTCACGCATTTCAGCCTGGTATGCCTGGCAGTTTTCGGCCTGGACCGCGTGTGCGCCGGCCTGCATGAACTGCAGGGTAAGACCCTGCGACGCGTCCTGCTTGCAGCTTTCGCGGCAGTCTTGCTTGCGGCGGCACAATGGGCCTCCGGCGAACTCGGCACAGGCATGGAGGCGGCATCGATCACACTCATTCTGCTGGCGTACCTGGCCGGCAATCGGCCGTTTATCTTGCGGACCGTCCAAGCCCTCATCGCGATAATGCTCGTATTCGACCTCGCCGGGGCCACCGCTCCTTACGGCTCGATGCGCGACATACCCATCGAGTGGGGCCAACGCCAACACTGGGGCGGCGTGTCGCCCATCGACGTCCAACAACGTGCCGACATCACCGCACAGGCGGGCATCGATCGCATCGCATTGCCGGGTATGCGACCGACCATCGTGTTCGAGCCGCCACAACGATACTACGCGATCACCGGCTACGAACCCCTCCTGCCGGAAAGATGGCACTGGGCCAACAAGACCATGGGCGGCGAGCCCGGCTTCATCATGTGCATGATCGATCCTGACCGCTATGCCGCCTTCTACGACCTCGCCGACGTGCATTGGCTGTTCCGCACCAAAATCAGCGAACTGGCCCGCCGCCGCATGGGCCCCCGCCAGTGGGAGATCCACAGCCGAGTACCTCGCCCCGCCCCCGCCGGCATGTCCAGCGTCGTGGAACAGCGTACCACCGCACTGCCGCGAGCCTACCTGGTGAGCCGATACGAACTCTGCACCGCCGCGTCCGCATTGCATAGAGTCACCACCGGCAGCTTCGACTATCGCAACACCGTGCTCCTCGAATCTTCCCCCGGCATTCCGACGTCGACGCAACCGGCCGAGTGCCAGCCTGCTGAGATCCTCACCTATTCGCCCGAGCGAGCGGTGATTCGCACCGCCGCCACCCAGCCGCGCATCCTGGTATTCACTGACACTTGGTTCCCTGGGTGGAAGGCCTACGTCGATGGCATGGAAACCCCCGTTTTGCGGGCAAACTACCTCTTCCGCGCCGTCCCCCTCCCGCCGGGAAAGCACAAAATCACCTTCGAGTACCGCCCCCGTAGTTTCTACACCGGTGCGGCCGTCAGCATTATCAGCCTGTGCTTGCTAAGCTTCGCTTCCTCTATACTTATTCGTGCAGACCATCGTGCTTCATCACGGACTACTCGGCTTCAACACCCTGCATCTGGGTAGGCTGCCCATCCGCTATTGGGACGGCGTCGGTGACGCAATCGCCCGTAGCGGCTACCGCGTTCTGGTCACGCGAGTCCATCCGACCGCCGGCGTGATTCGCCGCGCCCACCAGCTCAAGAGTGCCATCGTTGATGGTCTGACCCAAGTCGGCTACCCACACGGTAAAGTCGTGATCATCGCCCACTCCATGGGCGGCCTCGACGCGCGATACGCCATCACCCACTTGGGCTTGGCCGAGCGTGCCGACGCCCTGATAACAGTTTCAACGCCGCACCGCGGCAGCCCCTGGTACGATTACCTGATCGACGCCGTGGGCGTACTCGCCCACATGCGATCCATTCGCGAACGCTTTGCCGATATCCAAGCCTTCTGGGATGTCAGCACCAGGCAGGCCGCCATCTTCAACGAGGAGGTGCCCGACGCCCCCGGCGTAGGCTACTACTGCGTGACCGCTGCCTGCGAGCCCGACCGCGTCCCGTTAGGTCTCGGCCGATCTTACAAGGTGATATCCGAAGCGCAGGGCGACAACGACGCCATGGTCTCCGTCTACAGTGCGCGATGGGGCATGGAACTCGGCCACTGGCCTTTCCACCATCTGCATCTGGTCAACTGGCCCCTGCGGCCCATCTCGCCGCCAAGCTGGGAGGACGTCCGCCCGCGCTACCTTCAACTGCTGAGCCTATTGCGAGCCGACCGCGTGCTCGAACCCCCCTCCCCAGAGCTTGTAACCGCCTGATGCCGGTCGAACGCACCTTTCATGCCCGCCAGCCCGACACTGCCCAAAAAAAACGCGTACGCCACTGTTTTTTTCGGACTTGCCCGTTGCCTTGGAGGACTACAGACGGAATAACCTATTAGAGAACCGAACTGACCTCCGGATACAAACGGCAAAATGCCGTAGGTTCACTCTCCTCCTGAAGTGGTTCTTACCTCCTCGCGGGATCGCCTTCGATCCCGCGTTTTTTACTGGGGTTTCCTCCCTACACCAGGGGCCGGAATTGGGGCACCTGCCTATAGTACCCTAAAAGCCGTCACCTCTATGCGCACGAGGTTACGGCGACATCAGCAGGAGACTCCTTCACATGCAGGCTGATTCCAGCAAGCAGATCGCTCGAGCCATCGGACAGGTCCCCAGCGGATGCTTCGTCATGACCGCCTCTCACGGCGGCCACGCCACAGGCATTCTCGCTTCATGGGTGCAACAGGCCTCCTTCGAGCCGCCGATGGTGACTGTCGCCGTCAAGCACGGCCGCCCCATTCAAGAACTGATCGAAGCGTCGGGACATTTCGTCCTCAACCATATCGACGAGAACCCCTTGGCCATGTTCCGCCACTTCGCCCGCACCTTCCGCCTGGAGCAGCCGGCCTTCGACGGCCTCTCGACGCAATCAGACCCCGCCGGCATCATCATCCAGGATTGCATCGGGTACATGAGCTGTGCCGTGGTGGGCCATCTGGATATCGGCGACCACCGCATCTACGCGGCCCAGGTTCTTCGCGGCGATTTCACTGAAAACGCCCGCCCGTACGTCCACCTGCGATCCGACGGCCTGCAATACTAAACCGTTATTCACGATTCCGCGGGGCCAACCA
>JBJKSL010000013.1:0-2724 GCA_046704145.1 Phycisphaerae bacterium | reverse complement strand
CACGCGCGGCAAGTTCGAGCATGCCTTGGGCTATTACGTGGCTCCCATCAGGCTGCATCGCGAGACCGGGCACTGGCCGGCGTTCTGGCTGATGGGCGATTCGGTAACGCAGGTGGGCAACGAAGGCCGCGACGGTACCGAGATCGACATCATGGAGAAGCCCTGGCTCGACGGACGCCTCAATCACGCCCTGCACTGGGACGGCTATCACAAAGAACACAAGACAACCGGACATCGCTCGAACGTCGACGGCGTGATGAAAGGCTGGCATACGTACTCTCTGCTGTGGACACCCAGCGAATACGTCTTCTACGTCGACGGCAAGGAGACCTGGCGATCGCGCGCGGGCGGCGTGTGCCAGGTACCGCTGCACATCCTACTCACCGACGAGATCGGCACCTGGGCCGGGGACATCAAGTAGGCCAAGCTGCCGGACGAGTTTCAGGTCGACTACGTCCGCGTGTACGACCTTGTCCCTCCGCCAGCTTCACAACCGGTTGAGCTAAGCCCCAAGAAACAGGACTAGCCTCTGCCGGAAGACTTGGCCCACGGATTACACGGATAACACGGATGGAAATGCAGAGATATGTCACCTGGTTTATTATCCGTGCTATCTGTGCAATCCGTGGTTCTTTCCCGCACAGTAATACTGACTAATAACTGTCATATCCCCCACCCCTTGCGAAGCGCAAGGAATGGGGCACCCGCTGCCCGTTAGTGCGACGGAGGCTAACCACCAAGCTGCAAGACTGCGGCAGGCTGCAACGTCACTGGGCCGAGCAAGCCTGACTCCACGAGGGGGGCATCCTTCTTCCAGAGCCGCCATGAGGTGAAGGTGTAGCGGCCGGTGGGGCTGGGCTGGTCCTGCTGCAGCCATTGCGGCCATTCCTTCAGCGTGCCGTTGGGATTGCGGAGGCTGTCCTCGGGTAGTTGCTCGTCGCCGACCATGCGGTTTGGCCAAAGGTTAATGACTTCGATCGCGAGGGCGTTCTCGCCCGGTTTCGCTGCCGCGGTGATGTCCACACGGTACGGCGACCGCCAGAGCACGCCAAGCGGTTTGCCGTTCAGGCTGACGGATGCCATGACCTGCACGCGGCCGAGGTCGAGGTAGAGGCGCCGGCCGGCGGCGAGCATTTCGCGGGCGATGGTGATCTGCCGAGTGTACGTGGCCTTGCCCGAGTAGTACTTCACGCCAGCTTCGGCGGACTCCGACCAGGAAATGAGCTTGTCGAACACCGTCCGCCCGGGTCCGCCGGCAGCGGGATCGAAGCTCACCTGCCATGGTCCGTCAATCTGCTGAACCACGGGCAATGCGGCTGTGATCCGTTGCGTGCGGCCGGAGACGGTCTTGAACTCGTACCGGCCGGATTGCCGAGCCAGCAGAGTGCGAGCTCCAGAGTCGGCGATGTGCAACTCTGCCGGTGGCGGTTCGGCGGCAGACTGGCCCGGCTGGGGCAGGATGTTTTGACCGTTGCGCGTCAGCGCGACGATGGGATCGGAACCTTCGGCCGATTTGCGGAAGATCACAAAGATTGACCCGCTGGGTTCCAGCGAAAGCGGCATGGTGGTGCGGCCCTCAACCTCGCGGTAGATGGGCTGCGGCTCGATGCGGCCGCCGATCGGATTCCACAGTTCGGGGCGCTTGCCGGCAACGCGAAACGTGCAGTTCGCGTCCACCCATTTGTTCTCGCTGTTGGCGACGAAGTAGATGTCGATGTCCCCCGCCCGGCGATGGATGTAGTGCAGTTCGCGATCCGCCTGGAAGTCGCGCGGGACGGACATGCGCTGGAGTGCGTCAGCGATGACCGTGGCCGGCGGGTAGACTTCAGGCTGCGGGGTGTTGGGCAGTCCCCAGGGGGCCATGCCCAGCGAACCGAGTTCCACGGCCGGCTCCCAGTTGCCTTTGGCGAGGACCGCGCTGGTCCACTGCTTGTCGGTGCCAAGCTCCAGGGTGCCGCCGTCCTCGAATCGGATACGCAGCATGCCGATCAAACCGGCGGGGTTGGGGGCCGTGCTGCCGTTGGTGGCGGTGACGGACAGGAGGTTCTCGCCGGGCTTGAGCAGCGCGGTGACGTCCGCCACGTGCACCTGCTGGAAGTTGCTGCCCTCGCCGACTGGCCGGCCGTTCAGCCAAGCCTTGAAGGAGTTGTCTGCCGTCATGGCCAGTTGGGCGGCAGCGATATGCCTGCCCGGTTCAATCGAAACGACGCGGCGGAAGTAGCGATCTCCGACCGGCGCGGCGTGGGCCGGGTGTCCTTCGGGATACCAGATCCACTTAGCGTTACCGAGCAGGGCCTTGGCGTCGGGCGCTGGTGCCGGTGCGGTGCCGATGGCCTGCCCGCAGAAGACTCGGCCACGACCGCAGGGGCGCTCGACGAGGCCCTTGGCAGCTTCGCCGGTCCCCCAGATCTGGTCCGCTTCCTGCACGACTTGTCGATCACAATTCGGGAAGTCGGAGAGGCTCGGCGATTTCAGCGGACGCGAGCCGATGATGGTGGCCCCCGCTTCGGCGAGTTCGCAGATCTTGTGCAGCAGTTGTGGCGTCATCGCCCCCACGTGCGGGAGCACTAGGGCACGGTAGCTCATCCCACTTGGCAGGACCAGTCGGCCGTCCTTGACGCCCATGCGCGTGAGAACGACCTCTGCACTGCAGTTGTCGTAGTCGTAGCCTGTCTGCTGATGGGCAGCCAGGCCTTGCGGGGCCTCCTCCGGTTGGAGGTAGCA
>JBJKSL010000012.1:0-2727 GCA_046704145.1 Phycisphaerae bacterium | reverse complement strand
CTTGTAACCGCCGCTGCAGTCTTGCTCGCCTGTGAATCTGCACTTGCCGGGCTGCAGATAGCGACGTTCAGTACCGACGTCACACCCCCGCTCGGCAGCCCGCTGTGCGGCGGTCGTATCAAACCTGTCATGGCCATCGACGATGCCCTGCTGGCCAAGGGCGTGATCCTCCGCGACGAGGGCGGCACCTACGTGCTCTGCGCCGTGGATTGGTGCTTGATTAGCGGCAAGGCCTACGACCTGTTCCGCGAGAAGATCGCTGCTGCGGCCGGCACCGATGTTTCGCGGGTGGCTGTCCAGACCACGCATCCGCACGACGCCCCCTGGATCGACCCGCGTACGCAGGAACTCATCGCCGCCGCCAAGGATGCTCCGGTGCATGCGGACCTGGCTTTCCTGCAGGCTGCGGTGACCAAGGTCGCCGACGCGGTCAAGGCGGCCACGCAGTTCGAACCGGTTACCGAGATCGGCACGAGCAAGGGCATCGTCGAGAAGGTCGCCTCCAACCGCCGTGTCCGCAAACCGGACGGCAGAATGGGCTCGCGGTACAGCGCCGGCGGCAAGGATCCGGCCATGCGCGCAGCTCCCGAGGGTCTGATCGACCCGTACCTGCGAACGGTCACCTTCTTCAACGGCGACAAAGCCGTCGCCCAACTGCATTACTACGCAACCCATCCGATGACCTTCTACGGCCAAGGCCATGTCAGCTGCGATTTCACCGGTCTGGCCCGTAATCGCCTGCAGCAGGAAACGGGCGTGTTCCAGGTTTTCTTTGACGGCTGCGGAGGCAACATCACCGCCGGCAAGTACAACACCGGTACGCCTGAGGATCGCAAGATGCTGACCGACCGCGTGTACGCCGGCATGAAGGCGTCCATCGCTCACATCGATCGGCAACCAGTGTCGCAGATCGAGTGGCGCGTTCGGCCAGTACGGCTGCCCGCCCGGCACGATGCCAAGGGCGATGTGAAAGCGCTCAAGGCGACGCTGAACAACACCGCCACTCAGCCGGCGGACCGAGGCATGGCTGCGTTGGATCTGTCTGCAGCGGAACGACTGGCCAGCGATCGGCCGGTGGAACTCAGTTGCTTGAGCATGGGCAACCTCCGCATGCTGTTTATGCCGGGCGAACCTTTCGTCCAGTACCAACTGTTCGCCCAGCAGTTGCAGCCGAACGAATTCGTGGCCGTGGCAGGCTATGGCGACGATTTCGGGGGCTATCTGTGCACCGAGAAAGCCTACGCCGAGGGCGGCTACGAACCTACTGCAACACCACTGGCCTCGATGAACGAAGGCTACCTGCGAGAGGCGATCGGCGATCTGCTGGCGGACAAGCAGCCGCCCATGCCGAAGCTCAAGGAAGTCCGCAAGATCTGGGACGCGGCCCCGCACTGTGCGTTCACCGATCTGGTGCGTTTCAAGGATCGTTGGTACTGCACGTTTCGCGAAGGCCCCAGGCACGTGTCCGAGGAAGGCAACATTCGCGTGATCGCCTCGCCCGACGGCGAGAAATGGGAGTCGGTGGCGCTGATGCACGAGCCGCAGGCCGACCTTCGCGATCCGAAGCTGTCCATCACGCCCGACGACCGTCTGCTGCTGCTCGGCGGGCGCCGCACCTGGCCGCCACACGAGCGGACGCTGCAGTCGTGGGTAGCCTTCTCCAGCGACGGCTCAAACTGGACACCTCGACACAAGGTGCTGCACGAAAACATGTGGTTGTGGCGGCTCACCTGGGGCAAGGACGGCGTATACGGGATCGCCTATGGCGGTGAAGACCCGGCCCACAAGGAACTCGGCGGATGGAGTTCGCAACTGGTCAAAAGCACGGACGGCATTCATTACGAGCAACTCGCCAAGTTCGATTTTTCCCCTGGCCTGACCGAAGCCGCCCTGCAGTTCGACGCCAGCGGCAAGGTGTACTGCATACACCGTCGCGACGCGGGCACGCGAACCGCCCTGCTCGGCACGAGCGAGCCGCCCTACACCAAGTGGAGTTGGCGGGACTCGGGCTTCTACTTCGGCGGGCCGAGCTTTGTGCAGTACAAGGGCCAGTGGTGGGCGGCCGGTCGATGGATGGTCGGCAAGACCCGAACGGTGGTGGCGCGCGTCGATTTCGACAAGGGCACCATCGAGCCGGTGCTCGACCTGCCCAGCGGCGGGGACTGCAGCTATCCCGGCCTGGTGGTCAACGGTGACGAGATCTGGATGAGCTACTACTCCTCACACGAGGGGAAGAAGACCTCAATCTATCTGGCCAAGCTGGGGTTCCAGCCAAACCTGGGACGATAGCGTAACCCATTAGCATTGAATGAGTTTAAGCAGTTTTGCGACTGAGCCGTTTGGGTTCGTCTTTACATTTTTGTGTGCGCGCGGGGGCCGGCGGCCGGATGAGGCCCGCTTGTCCGGATCGGAGAGGTCGGGTCCGCTTGGAGACCATGGACGCCGGTCCGCCGCCGGGCTTGCCTGCGCGAGGCGTTCGCTCATTGTGGAGCATTGGGTGGGGCTGCGTACACAGGCGCTGCAGGTGCACCCTGCGGGGCGGGGGGCAGGATTCGGCCCAGATGGGCGGTCAGCCGATCCTTGGCTGACTCGTAGAGCTGCAGTTCCTCCTTGTCGACATCCTCGGTGGCCAGGGCTCGCCGGTAGAACTGCAGGGCCTGTTCGGGCTTGCCGGTCAGTTCGCAGATGACGCCCATGGCGAACTTGGCCTCGTGATCATCCGGATGC
>JBJKSL010000011.1:0-2951 GCA_046704145.1 Phycisphaerae bacterium | reverse complement strand
CCACCTGGCTTGGTGCGGCAGTCGCGGTGGTCGGGCTGTATCTGCTGAGCGTCCCCGGCCCCGTGCGCATCGAACGCGGCGAAGGGCTGATCATGCTGTGCGCCGTGGTCTGGGCGGGCCACGTGCTGCTGATCGGCAAGCTGTCCCCGCGGACAGACCCGCTGACCCTGGCCATCGTGCAGTTCTCGACGGCGGCGGCGGTCAGCATGGCCATCGCTTTGTTTAGTGAGCCGTTCTCTGTGCAGGCCTTGCGCATCAGCGCCCTACCCATCGCCTACGGCAGCTTCGCCTCAGTCTCTATCGCCTACACCCTGCAGGTTGTAGGGCAGCGCCATGCGCCGCCCGCTCATGCCGCCATCGTACTCAGCCTGGAGACAGTCTTCGCCGGACTGGCCGGCTATCTGATACTCGACGAGCGATTCGCAGGACGCGAACTGCTGGGCGCGGTCCTGATGTTCACGGGCATGCTCTGTACTCAGGCGGGGCGTTTCTTTCCGCGACGCTCGCGTCCTGCCGAAGGACGTAGCGTTGACTGTCCAAGCGGCAGCACGACCTGACTGACGCAAATCCTGCGTTTTCCCTATATTCCTGGCGCGTCTGTGGTAAAATGATTTACGCATGGAACTGTTCAGACAGCAGCGTGAAGCAGCCTTCCGCCGAGTGCAGCCACTGCCCGTTCGCATGCGGCCGGTGAACCTCGACGAGTTTGTCGGCCAACAGCACTTCATCGGGCCGGGCAAGCTGCTACGGCGTCTGCTCGCGGCCGATCGGCTGACCAGCGCGATCTTCTACGGCCCCCCCGGCACCGGCAAGACAACCCTGGCCCACATCATCGCCAATCACACGCACGCCGTCTTCGAAGAGATGAATGCTGCGGCCGCCGGCGTCAAGGAGGTGCGGGAGGTCATCGCCCGTGCCAAGGACCGACTGGCAGACAACGGCCGACGTACGGTGTTGTTCCTGGACGAGATCCACCGCTTCAATCGCGCTCAACAGGACGTGTTGCTGAGCGACGTTGAGAACGGGCTTATCCTGCTGATCGGCGCGACGACGGAGAATCCGTTTTTCAGCGTCAACTCGCCGCTCATCTCGCGGAGCCAGATCTTCCAGTTTGAAACGCTGGCCATCGAAGACATCGAGGGCCTGCTGGATCGGGCACTGGCCGACGCCGACCGCGGCTTGGGGCGATATTCCGTCACGCTGACGTCGGAGGCCCGCCGGCATCTGGCGGTTAGCTCTGACGGCGACGCCCGACGGGCCCTGCTGTCGCTGGAGGTGGCGGTACTCTCGCAAGCCGGCAGCGGAGCACCTTCCGGCGAGGTCGCGGCCGCTCAGCCGATGGTGGTCGATCTGGCGGTCGCGGAGGACTCAATCCAGCGAAAGGCCCTCCGCTACGACGCCACGGGCGACAATCATTACGACACCGCCAGTGCCTTCATCAAGAGCATGCGTGGCAGCGACCCGGACGCGGCCGTCTACTGGCTGGCCCGCATGCTGGAGGCCGGCGAGGACCCGCGGTTCATCGCTCGGCGGGTGGCCATCTGTGCCGCGGAGGACGTTGGCAACGCCGATCCGATGGCTTTGGTGGTGGCCAATGCGGCCGCCCAAGTTGCCATGCTGGTCGGCATGCCCGAATGCCAGTTGCCCCTCAGTCAGGCCGTGACCTATATCGCGACGGCCCCGAAGTCCAATGCTGCGGCCACGGCGGTCTGGTCGGCGGCCAAGGACGTCCGGGAAGGCCGGACCGTGCCCGTGCCCCGCCACCTGCGGGATACGCACTACGGCGGGGCTGCCCGGCTTGACCATGAGGGTTACAAGTACGCCCACGACTATGAGGGGGGTTTTGTGGACCAGCAGTACCTGGGCGTCGATAAAATATATTACCAGCCGACCGACCGGGGCCATGAGGTGGCGATCCGCGAGTATTTGGATAAAATCCGCGGTGCCGTCTCGCCAGGGCAGTCCTCCGAGGCCGGCAGTACCGAGCCAGGAGCATCGGAACAAGGGAGACCAAGAACGAATTCCGCGAACAGGTTCGCTCCCCACTGGCGAACATTTCTCCAGCGGTCTTGCACGAGCGGTCGGTGCAGGCGTGCATGCGACTGGCCCAGACGCGCGAGTACGCCCGGGCCGAGATCATCATGGTCTTCCTCTCGCTGCCGACAGAGGTGGACACAACGCCGCTGGTGTTGCAGGCTTGGCGCGAACACAAGCGCGTGCTGGCCCCGAAAGTCAGTTGGGATCAGCGACGCATGCTGCCCATTCAGATTGATTCACTCTCTGACGATCTGAGCGAATCCATTCTCGGCATTCGCGAGCCCGCCGACGGCATGCCCATTCCGTTGGCCAACATCGATATGGTCATCGTGCCGGGCCTTGGTTTCGACACCAAGGGCAACCGCCTCGGGCGCGGCCGCGGATTCTACGATCGTTTTCTTGCACATCGTGATTGGGCCGGGGTAGCTTGCGGTCTGGCGTTGGAAGATCAGGTTCTGGATGAAGTGCCTGTCACCGACCACGACGCCAAGATCAATATGCTGGTCACGGACAAGGCCGTTCGCAGATTCGATGCGGAGTCGTAGGCACTCGCTCGGCGACGGTGTTTGCAGCAGAACAAGTCCTTTTACGACTGGGTTCGCTGGGGTTATCAACTCGGCCCGGTCAAAGCCAACTGAAACAGACCAAAATCGGATTGATCCACGTCGCTGTCGTGGTCGAGATCCGCGGACAGGCATGCGGGATCGCTCTGCTGCAGGAGCGGGCCGGTCATGCAGTTGCTGAAGAAGTCGAAGTCCGCGCCGTCCACATCGCAGTCGCCATCGAAGTCGGCTGGTAATCTCGATCCGCCGATCGCGCAGAGGCTCACGGATACATACTCGGAGGCATCGACCTTGCCATCGCCGTTCCCGGAGGCCGGCACCTGCGATGCGCAGGCCAGCGCGCCCCCATCA
>JBJKSL010000010.1:0-3161 GCA_046704145.1 Phycisphaerae bacterium | reverse complement strand
GTCGATGCCTTCGACCAGCCGCAAACGCAGCATGGCGGCCTCGCCGGCTCGCTGACTGGGTGACAGAGTTTCAACATCAACAGCTGGGTCACCGCCCTCGCTTATGAGCCGCACGTACTCCGAAGTGTCGGGGATGTTACGCCATCGCCTGCCCTCGAAGTAGCTCGCCGCCGCCGGCCCAATGCCGATGCCCGGCAGGTTGTACCAATACCGCAGATTGTGCCGACACTCGCAGCGCGGTCGTGCGTAGTTGCTGATCTCGTACTGGCAGTAGCCGGCGGCCTCCAGCGTGTCCATCGTCGCCAGGTACATGTCGGCCTCGAGATCCTCATCCACGCGGGCCACGCCACCAAGCTGCAGTCGCTTCTGCAACGGCGTGCCCGGCTCGTAGGTCAGGCCGTAACACGACAGGTGCTCGGGACCAAGCGCAATGGCAGCCCGCAACGACGCCAGCCAACTGTCCAGCGTCTGGCCCGGCACGCCGAAGATCAGATCCAGGTTGAATCGCGTAATGCCGGCTCGCTGCAGGAGCTCGAGGCTCGCTTGCACGTCGGCTGGTTGATGCCGGCGATCCAGTGCGGTCAGTTCCTTCTCGTTGAACGACTGGGCCCCCATGGAAATGCGGTTCACACAGTAGTCGCTCAGCACGGCTGCCTTGGCACCGTCCACCGTGGCGGGATTGGCCTCCACGGTGAACTCGCTCACGCTGTCGCGCCGCGCGATCTCGCCGAGCCGCCCCATCAGCCGCCCGAGCAACTCTAAGGGCAGCACCGTCGGCGTCCCCCCGCCCACGAAGATGGTCTCGACGCGCAGCCCACGGCGCAGAACCGCGGCATCCAATTCTGCGAGCAGCGCATCGACCAACGGCTCGAAGGCCTCCGGCCCGGCCACGTGCGAGTAGAAGTCGCAGTAGCCACACTTGCTGCGGCAAAACGGCACGTGCACGTACAGCCCGATGTCTGTTGTGGATCCGTAAGCCTTCTGCTCGCAACTCATCTTTCGGTCCCGATCGTCCTTGACCTGCAAGGGGAAAAAGTGATATCCTGAATCCATCAACTCTGGTTGAACTCCGCCGCAAACAGCGTGTCCTGCGGCGGCACAGCTTCAAGCATAAGCTTGTTATCGGTCAAAGGCGAGAAAGGGAGGTTACCCGTGTCAAGGCTTCTGTTCTGTTTGGCGGTTGTCGGAATGTGTTGCGGCCAGAATTGTCTGGTGCGTGATTCGGTCCCCATCGATGACTCTAACTCCAACTCGACCACACCCACCACTGCGACCCTCAAGCATTCGGGCTTCGATTTCTCCAAGAACAACGGCACGGTGCCGGCTGAAGGCGGCGACGTAGCCGACGCCGACGGCGACATTATCGCGTGGTCTCCCGAGCCTACGTTGTGGATCGGCGACGATACCTCCGTGTGGTGGCGAAGCTATGCGAACACGACGGACACCAACTACTCCAAGGACTGCGGTGAAGTGTCTCTGGATTCGGTAACCACCATCCCCGACAGTTGGGACGGGACTACCGATACGAGCCTTCCGCCGCTCGCAGTTGGCCACGTGTACGTGGTCAAGTGCCTGGACGGTTACGCCAAGTTCCTGGTCAACGAAGTTCGCACCACGCCGGAATGGGAAGCCGACGTGGAGTTCGTGTTTACCTCCGGCAGCTCGTTCTGAGGTCGACATTCCTAAAGCAGCCTAAAGGCAACAGCACACGGCGGCGGCGCAAAGCCCCGCCGTGTGTCGTTTTCCGAACACCCGTAATGCTCATCCCGGCATTGGCCGCAGCCACCATTCCTCAAGGTCAAGCCATTCGGTATAACAATGGCATGTGCCGCCTTGCCAGAACGGCCGCATTCCCCCTGTGCGCCGTGAGCACCGAGTTCGGGGCCCAGGTGATTCGACCAGGCAGTACCCCCAGGGCAGGTGCAAGCGAGGCCGCAAACGGCTTTTTATGTGGTTTTTCCGGGAAGAAAACGGCGGGTAGCGGCAACGATATATGCAGAACCCGGCGCCAACGGTGCCGAATGGGGCGCGTCTGGTGCCTGACGACTTTGAACTGTTGAAAGAGATCGGCCGCGGGGACAACGCGGCTTTTCGGGTGCTGATCGAGCGCCATGGGCGGTATCTGTACGGCATTGCTCATGCGCTGAGTGGTGACCCGGCTGATGCAGAGGATCTGATCCAGGAAACGTTCGCCGCGGTTCTCAAGAGCCGGTTCCGGGGTGAGGCGAGTGTTCGAACCTGGCTCGTACAGATCCTGGTTCGCCGGGCGGGGATGCTTCGCCGGTGGCGTTCACGGCACCCGGTTTATCGGATGGATGCGGAGTTGGCCGACGGGGATGCGGTCGGGGCTACCAACGCGAACGAAGCAGTGCAAACGGATGCCCGGCTGGACCTGTCGACCATGCTCGAACGCCTGTCGCCTGAGCATCGGGCCGTGATCGTGCTGCGGGAGCTGGAAGGCTTGAGCTACGAGCAGATCGCGACCGTCTTACGCATACCGCGGGGAACTGTCGAATCGAGTCTGCATCGTGCCCGCGAGCAACTGCGGGGGTTGTTCAGAGGGTACCTGTGAACGCGATCACGTTTTGGCTGTGGGAATCATACAGTGGATGCTACGACTTGTGACAAAACGCAACTCATTCATCGTTACCACGACGGTGAATTAACGCCGGCCGAACGGCAGGTTGTGGAGGCTCACGTTGCTGAGTGCCGCAGTTGCCGCGAGTTGCTGGCTGATCTGAAACGCCTGACCGGCTTCATCCGCACCGCTAGTCTGGTGGACATGCCGCAAGAGGCTATGCCGGCCATCCCAAGACTCCGTCGCACTGCCAGCGATGCGGGTGTCCTGCGGATAGCGAGTTGGATGACGGCCACGGCCGCCGCCGTTCTGGTTGCGGCCATCCTTTCCGCACCGGCTGATCGACTTGAAAGAAGCGATCAGCCGGCTTCTTGGGAGACTGTCGCAGTGACTCCGCCCAGTGAGCTCCAGGGGGAACCGGCCAATTCGGATCTTGTGGTCCTGGCCCAGTGGATGGCGGACGACCTGACGTTCAAGAGAGATGGTGAGTTGAGATGACGCGAGCGGTGGTAGTTTTTGGTTTTTTGCTCTCATTCGCGGCCGGCCTGGTTGTTGGAGACAAGTTGCGCCAGGAGCACGCGAA
>JBJKSL010000009.1:0-3321 GCA_046704145.1 Phycisphaerae bacterium | reverse complement strand
GCATCATCCACGCGTTCCAGGGCATTCAAACGCAGAAGGCGACCGGGCTTTCCGCCGTGGCCGGCGGTATTTCCGAAGCCTTGGTCACCACCGCTCTCGGCCTTTTCGTGGCGGTCCCTGCGGTGTGGACGTACAATTACTTCAACAGCCGTGTTGAGGCGTTCGACGTGGAAATGGACAACTCCTCGATGGAGTTGATCAACTACTTCATTACGCGCCGGGCTTCGGCCAACTCAGTCAAAAAGAGCTAGCGGCAAGGCGGGTGAGCGATGGCCTATAAGCCAAGAGTCGGCGAAACCATGTCGGAGCCGAACGTGGTTCCGATGACGGACGTGATGCTGGTGTTGCTGATCATCATGATGGTGATCACTCCCATGTTGCAGAAGGGCATGACGGTCAACCTGGCCAAGGTGAATAACCCGGTCAAGATGACCGATGCCAACAAGGACAACGCCATCATCGTATCGGTGGCTCGCGACGGAACGCTATATCTGAAGACGACGAGGGTCAACCTCAACGAACTGACTTCGGATATCCAGAGCGAGGTCAAGAACCGCCTCCACAAGGTTGTGTTCATCAAGAGCGATGAACGCGCCAAGTACGGCGCCGTCGTCCAGGCGGTCGACGACATCCGGGCGGCGGGGGTCGAAGAGCTGGGCTTGATTACGCAAAAGAGCCCGTCGAGATTGACCGGTCCACCGAAATTGGGTAGCTAGAGCGCCCGAAACCGTAACGCTTGAAGCAAGCAGGAGGGTGTCAGAATGGGCATGCAGGTAGGCGGTAGCAGCGGGGGGCCGCGGAAAGATCCGAACGTGGTTCCCTTGATCGATGTCCTTTTGGTGCTGATCATCATTTTCATGGCGATCACACCGACGACCCCGGTGGGCTTGAACGCGCAGGTGCCTCTGCCCACGCCGCCCAACCAGAAGCAGAACCAGCAGATGCAGCAGCGGACCATCGTGGTCCAAATCGCTGCGGACGGCAGCTTGAAGATCAATCAGACGCCGGTGACCTGGGATAACCTGGGTACCCAGCTGACGAACGTCTTTAAGCAGAGGGCGCCGGGTGATCGCGTGGCCTTCGTCAAGGGCGACGATAACGTGGAGTTCGCCTACGTTGCCCGGGCCATCGACATCATGCACAATTCCGACATCGAGAAGGTCGGGCTGATCACCAAGAAGATGGAGGAAGGCCAATAGCCGGATCTCCGGTTGTCCGCTTGTGGCCGGCTGGGCTCGTGGGGAGGAGTGGGTGATGCGTTGCCACGAGGGTGTGTGGAAGACGGGTTTGCTGGTGGCGCTGGCGGTCGGGCTGGCCGGCGTTGCCGGGTGCAACAAGCTGCGCGCTCGCGACCTGTTGAACCGGGGCGTGCAGGCTTACAAGGTTGCAAAGTTCGACGAGGCGGAGGAAGACTTCAAACAGGCAGCGCAACTGGATCCGACACTGAAGACCGCCCGGATCTATCTGGCGACGGCCTACGCCAGCCAGTTTGTGCCGGGTTCGCCGTCTCCCGACAATCTGCAGTACGGTCAGGAGGCCATTGCCCAGTTCAAGAAGGTTCTCGACAAGGACCCGAACAATCTGTCGGCCATCGACGGAATCGGTTCGATGCTCTATAACCTGGGCACGACCCCTTTCAACGAGCAGATGCTGAACGAAGCCAAGCAATACCATGAAAAGCATATCCAGATACAACCGGACGCGGCCCAGCCGCACTACTGGGTGGGCGTGATCGACTGGACAGAGGCTTTCCATGCGAACCGGGAGTTGCGCACCGACTACAACAGCCATGTCAAGAGGAAGAAGGACGTCATCACCTTCACCGATCCTCTGCCGCCCAAGCTGCGCGACCAGTTTTCGTCGCAATACGGTCAGACCGTTGACGACGGCATCCAGCAGGTCAAGAAGGCCATTGAGTTGCGCCCGGATTACGCCGACGCGATGGCATATCTCAACCTGCTGTACCGGCAGAAGGCGGACATGGTGACTTCGAGTGACGAGCGCGCCGCCCTGCTCAAACAGGCCGATCAACTGGTCAATGAGGTGAAAGAAATTAAGCAGAAGGAAGCCGCCGCCCCGAAGTCCAAGAGCTGATTCGGACCATTCCGACCGGCTGGCCCGGGGCTGCGGACCAGCCGGTCTTTCCTTCTCTGCTCGACCGGGAAATCATGTCTAGCGAAGCCCATTCCGCCAGCGTCGCCGCACGCCGGGCCCTTGATCTGCGCTTCATCGACCTGCTCGAGAAAGTCCGCCAGATCCGCCCGAACGAAAATCTCGACCTGCTGCGAAAGGCCTACGATTTCGCCTCGGAACAGCACGCCGAGCAGCTGCGGGATTCGGGCGAGCCCTATCTCTCCCATCCCCTCGCCGTCGCGCACCTGCTGGCCGACATGCGCCTCGACGTGGCCACGCTGTCGGCCGCCATGCTGCACGACATCGTCGAGGACACCAAGATCCCCATCGCCAAGATCAGCGAGCAGTTCGGCGAGGAGGTCGCCCGGCTGGTGGAGGGGACGACCAAGATCGGCCGGCTGAACCTGCTGGCGCCGGAAGCCCGCCAGGCGGAAAACGTCCGGAAGATGCTGCTGGCGATGGTGAACGACGTGCGCGTCGTGCTGATCAAGCTGGCCGACCGGTTGCACAACATGCGCACGCTCGACTACCTGCCGGCCGAGCGGCAGCAGCGCATTTCCCGCGAAACCCTGGGTATTTACGCCCCCATCGCGCACCGGCTCGGCATGGGCGCGATGCGCGGAGAGCTCGAGGACCTGGCCTTCAGTTACCTCGAGCCGCAGGCCTACCTCGACCTGCGCAACCGGGTCGAATCCAAGCGCAAGTTCCACGAAAAATTCCTGAGCGAAGTGCAGGATCAGATTCGCAAGACGCTCGAGGAGAACGGCATCCCGGCCGAGGTCGAAGGCCGCATCAAGCGTCTCTACTCGATCTATTTGAAGAGCCAGCGCCAGCAGCGCACCCTGGACCAGATCTACGACCTGCTGGCCGTGCGCGTGATCACCGACACGGTGCGGAACTGCTATGCGGCGCTCGGCGTCGTCCACCAGATCTGGCCTCCGGTTCCCGGCCGATTCAAGGACTACATCGCCATGCCGCGGCCGAACCTGTATCAGTCGCTGCATAGCACCGTGATTCGCGGCGGGCAGCCGTTCGAGGTGCAGATCCGCACCCAGGAGATGCACCGCATCGCCGAGTACGGCGTCTGCGCCCACTGGCGCTACAAGGAAGGCGCTGCCGGCCCGGTTGTTTCCGAACGCGACGACCAACGAATCGCCTGGCTGCGCCAGTTGATCGAGTGGGTGCAGG
>JBJKSL010000008.1:0-4822 GCA_046704145.1 Phycisphaerae bacterium | reverse complement strand
CGGTAGCCGAGCTTCTGGCCGACTCAAGTAAGAGCCATCCTCTGAGCGATGTACGTGCCGATTAATATCGATTACGTCTGCAACTCGTGCCCGCGGCGTCCCAAGAACCTGCGTAATCGGCTTGTGGGCACGTCGCCGCGCGCAAAAGGACGCGGATGCGTATAACACGCTTTCGCGCCCTCTTGCTCGCGATTCTTCCCTTGCAAATGGCCTTGACAGTCCTCCCTCGTCCCGGTCCAATGCCGACCGGCTTTGTTTTAACAGGAGGCTGACTCATGGCAGACTTGCAGATCGGCGTGTGCACGTGGTCTCTGGCCATTCCGGACCTGGCTAAGACACTCGAAACGGTCAAAGAGACGCTCAAGCTCGATGTGATCCACCTGGGCCTGTTCGACGACGGCTACAAGGAGCCGAACAAGGTCATCGATACCGTGAAGGCCAGTGGCCTCAAGGTGAGTGCGACTTGCGTGGCCTTCGCCGGCGAGGATTATGCCAGCATCCAGAAGATTGCCGAAACCGGCGGCTACCTGCCGGACGATCTGTTTGAGGACCGTTACGCCAAGACCGTGGCGGTCGCCGACATCACCAGCAAGCTTGGCACCGATATGCTCAGCGTGCACATCGGCTTCGTGCCCGAGGAGCCCGGCAACGCTAAGTATGCGGTCATGGTCGATCGCATCCGCAAGCTCTCCGATGCTCTCGGCGAGCGCGGCGTGAAGCTCATCATGGAAACAGGCCAGGAAGCACCTGCAGCTTTGGTCGCGTTCATGGATAAGGTCGCCCGCCCCAACCTTGGCATCAACCTCGATCCGGCAAACATGATCCTCTATGGCGTGGCTCAGCCGGTGGACGCGCTTGGCCTACTCGAGGGCCGCATCATGCACGTGCACATGAAGGACGCGACCTGGTCGGCCAAGCCGCGCGAAGCGTGGGGCGAGGAGGTCGTGCTCGGCACCGGCCAAGCTGACATTCCCCGCATCGTGAGCAAGCTGCGAGCCCAGGGCTACACCGGTACGCTCGCCATCGAGCGCGAAGCCGGCAACCAGCGTTTAGCCGACATCGCAGAAGGCATCAAGCTGTTGAAGTCGCTGCTTGGTTGAAGCGTCAGGACTTGCCCTTGCCTTTGCAGCTAACGGAGTAACGCCACAAAGCCGGCCTGTTCGAAGTGGTGATCCGCAGTCAAGGCTTGACTCAACTTGCGCTCCTGCATCACCAAGAAGGAGATGCAGTCTGTAAGTGACCAGTTCTCGTCGGGTCGACTCGCATACAACTGGGAGCCTTACACGAAGAGATCCTGCGTCGCTGGAACGATTTCGACTCGATCATCTGTCTGCAAATCATGTAGGAGCGAGCCGAAAATCGAACGGTTTCTAGTTGCAGCAAGATGATTAGCCAACTCAGTGAGTATCCAACTACTGGTGACGAATCTTCCGGCAAAGCCGGCCGTATACTCCACACAGACACCGTGATACTCGTCGTGGGGACTGAGCAAACCCAAATAATAGACAGTATCCGCGAATACGACCTTCATCGTTTCGGTGCTCCGTAGAGATAGTGGTCGTGGTTGCGGGCTGCGTCCGGAGGCAGTCCGACCGCCGTGCCGGCGTACTTCATAAGTTTCTCGCCAAGCGTCTGACCACTCTCGTCCAGAACTGGCTCCTCGCCTCCGCCCGCCAACTCTACGCGCACCTCCGCTCCTTCCGGCAGTTGGGCTGGTTCATCGAGCACCACGATCCCGTCTTTGACTCGGCCTCGGTACGTCATGGGCGTTCTCCTTCGGGTTCAGCGAGAGCACCTTATATTGTACCGTGTGCGTGCAGGCCATGGGAACACATCATAACATTTCCGCAATACGGGCCAGCGTTCGCTGCAGTTCCACGCCCACGGCCAAGCCTGGATCGCCCGGCAGGCCCTTGGCGACGGCATCGAGAAAGCTGTACAGGCAGTGCATGTGCCCGCGCATCCAGCCGATGTGCTGCTTGGGGCCGGGAAAGCCTGCCGGCGGATCGTATCGGCTGACTGCCGCGATGCGTTTCCAGCCGCGTTCGCCACCGAGCGGCGTTTCGGCATCAGCCAAGTCGTAGAAATCCAGCCAGTTGGCATCCATCAGGTTGAATCGCAACGCGCCCTTGTCGCCGTGAATCTCGAACCGCAGTTCGTCCTCGCTGCCCGTGGCGATTTTGCTCGCTTCGACCACTCCCGGAGCACCGTCAGCGGTTCGCATGGTGACCATCACGAAGTCCTCACCGACATTGGCAATCTGCCTCGCCGGATCGCCTGCGTCGCGACGTTGCGAAGTCCACACTCTCTTGACCGCGTGCGTCGGCTCGAGCGGCCCGATCAGGTGCTGCAGCAGGTCGATGATGTGCGAGCCGAGATCGTTCAATACGCCTCCGCCGCGATTGGCATCGGCTTTCCAATTCAACGGTCGTGTGCGATCTACGCTGCCCGCGTGCAGGTAAGCCCCGCGGAAGTGGGTGACCGCTCCAATCCGCCCCTCGTCGATCAACTGCCTGGCCCGCATGGTGGCCGGCCAGAATCGGTATTGCAGGGTCATCTGGCTCGTGCCGTTGTAGCCCTCCAACGCTGCGGCCACACGTTCTGCCTCAGCCAACGTCGCGGTCAACGGCTTGTCGCAATAGATGTGCTTGCCCGCGGCAATGGCGGCCAGAAGCGCCTCTTCGTGCAGGTCATTGGGCGTGCAGATGTGCACGATGTCAACGTCGTCGCGGGCGATGAGCGAGAGCTGATCCGTGGTGGCGACCTCGAAGCCGAGCAGGTCTTTGGCTGCTTGTGCCGTCTCTGCCCGGCCGGTGGCCACGCCGACAAGCCGCGTCCGCACCGGCGGCGGCGAGTAAAACAGCGGCAGATTGATGTGCCCGTACGCGTGCACCTTGCCGATGAAGCCGAAGCCCAGAATCGCGACCCCCAGCGTGCCGTCCTTTGCCATGCGTGTGCTCCTCTGCGTGTTGCCGCCGGCCGAGCCCATCGATACCCTCTTTAGGCATGCGGCTGATCCTACCTGTACCGGACGACTTCGATTTTCGCAACGCCGTAACCTCGCACGGCTTCTTCGTCCTGGCCCCCAACCGATGGAATCCCGCCTGCTGTAGTCTGGAAACCACGATCACGCTGGATGCAACCACCGCTGCGACCGTCCTCATCCGCGAGTCTTCCCGCCGACGGATAACCATCAGCAGCAACTCCAGCTTCGATTGCTCGCAGCGTCAGGTCATAAAGAAGGCAGTCGTCAGAATGCTGCGACTGGATGAGGACCTGGCAGCTTTCCACGCTCGCTGTCGTGCCTCGGCCACGCATGCCAAGGCCGCGGAGATGCGTTTCGGCCGACTTTTACGGAGCGGCTCACTTTTCGAGGACATGGTCAAAGTCATCTGCACCTGCAACGTGACCTGGAGCCAGACCGTCCGCATGGTCGACGCGATTGTCTCTCGTTGGGGTGTGTCATCGGATGTCCCTGGCCGGCGCAGCTTTCCCACCTTTGCCACTGTCGCTATTTTGACACCTGAAGAGCTGCGAACTCACGCCCGCGTGGGATACCGCGCAGTCTCACTACATCGCCTGGCCCAGGAGGCGACTGGTGTTGTGGATCTGGAATCATTGGACACGTACGCCGGCCCCACAGAGGACCTCGTTCGCCAACTTCGTCATATACACGGCATTGGCGACTATGCAGCAGGGCATCTCTGCATGCTCCTGGGGCGTTACGATCGGCTGGCCATCGACACTGAGATGCTGCGTTTTCTGAAGTCACGTCATCCCCGAAGACGCTGGACAGCTGCTTCCATCCGCCAGTATTATCGGCCCTGGCAACCCTTCCAATTCCTCGCGTACTGGTTTGAACTCTGGCAGGACTACACGCATCGTCACGGTCCCGCGGACCAGTGGGACCCGACCACCACAGGTGTGCGAATCACGGAGTAGGTAGTAGCACCCAGATCGCCAGTTGCCCTTGTGTGCGTCCAGCGGCCGTATCATTTGCAGTTCCGACTCGCAAAGTGAGGTCAGCAGTGCTTCAAAATCATTTATCCATCTTGACGCAATCCTGCACGCAGGACATAATCGTCCTAAGTGCATGAGTGTAACGCCCGGCCATCTCCCCATGTCTCCGGGCCCATCTCTCCCTCTCATGCGCAACCGTTGCCGCTATAGGCGCGGGGGACTAACTCACTTTGGTCTCACAGGATGCCAGCATGTCAGGCGAATACAAACCAGGTGCGTGCCGCCTAAATGGCGGACTGAGCTACAAGTACCAGCGCTTGCGCGAGCGGCTCCGGACTGCGGTTACAGCTGGAGAGCTGGCCGGCAAACTCCCCGGAGAGCGCGAACTCGCGCGTCGTTATGGTGCCAATGCTAAAACGATTAACAAGGCCCTAAATGACCTGGCCATCGAAGGTCTGGTCTTCCGACAGGTGGGGAGAGGCACCTTCGTTGCCGGAGCCGACCTCTCAGAAACCGTGCCCTCGCCGAGTTCGCAACGATTCGCCTGGCTCGCCCCGGAATCGGCCGACGGTGACAGAATGTTGTCCTCTCTCCGCAGCCAGTTGGGAACTCAGGGGCACACTATCGAGGCGTATTCGGCGCAACTGGATGAAGCCGGGGAACTCCCCGAGACGGCCATCGGCCCCTACGAGCTGAGACATTTAAATGGCATCGTGATCCTGGCTGCCCGACCGTCCGGCGATCTTCTGAACAATATCCGTCGACGGCGATTGACCGTAGTGCTGCTGGGCAATCACGAGGAGTCGATCCGGATGCCTGCGGTTCTGTGCGATGAGTCGCACGGTGCAGTTGTGCTTTGGGA
>JBJKSL010000007.1:0-3067 GCA_046704145.1 Phycisphaerae bacterium | reverse complement strand
GTCCTGGTGATCCTTGGGAATGACGGCCCGATCGCCCAGCAGAGCGGTCAGTCGCTGGCGAGCCGCCAGGCTGCCGCCGCGAGCCTTCTTGGCGAGGGTGATCAACCGCTCGACGAAGGGGCGAAGGTCCTTGGCCTTGGGCAACGTCGTGCGGATGGTGCCGTGTTCGAACAGGCTTTGAGCCATGTTGCGGCGAAGGGCAAGGCGATGCTCTTTAGTCCGGTTCAGCTTACGTCGTGCAACTAAGTGCCTCATATCTGCGCTCCAGGCTCAATCTACTGCGTTCAGATCCGTCGTCTGGGACGACTTCAGCGCCGCATGGACGCCAAATAAATCACATCGTTTTCCACTATCGGCCCACGACAAGCCCGCCGTGAACTCTCGACTCAGCAATCACTACAGGTTGATGCCCGCAGGCATGTCACCCTGGTCTGCCGGCGGCGGCAGAGTCTGATCTTCGGACTCGGCTCCGAGTTCGTCCTCATCCTCATCGCCCTCGAAATCATCGATGGACGGCTGCTCAGACGGGATGACCGCTCCGCTCTCGGTGAAGGTCATGCCGAGGCTCAGGCCCAGGTCGGCCAGCTTGCGCTTGACCTCTCGCAAGGAGGTTCGGCCGAAGCTGCGAACCTTGAGCAGATCGCTTTCGGTCATCCGAACCAGTTCGCCAACCGTGCTGACCTTGGCCGATTCCAGGCAGTTGCTGGCTCGCACCGAAAGGTCGAGCTGGGAAATCGGCATGCTGAGCCGTTCCTGCAGTTCGCGGTCGACCATGCCCTCGCCGCCGGATTCAATCACGGTGGCTTCGCTACTGACGGTCTCGTCGCCGAGATCGCGGTAGAGCACGAAGGGGTTCAGGTGCTTGCGCAGAATCTTGGCCGCTTCGACCAGCGCGTCTTCCGGCCGCACAGTGCCCTTGGTCCAGATTTCCATGATCAGCCGGTCGTAGTTGGTCCGCTGGCCGACGCGAGTTTCCTCGGTCTTGTAGCGTACGCGGGTCACCGGCGAGAAGATGGAGTCCACCGCGATGATGCCCAACTCGTCGTTAGGCGTCTGGTTCTCTTCCGCAGCACGGTAGCCGCGGCCGGGAGAAACCCAGAACTCGATGGACAGCTCGACCGGCTCAGTCAGGGTAGCGATGAGCTGGCCCTGGTTGATGATGGTAATCGAGGGGTCGGCCACGATATCGCGTGCGTAGACCTCGCCCGGCCCGCGTCGCACCAGCCGCATCATCTTTTCGCCTTCGCCATCGAGCTTGAGAACCAGGCTCTTGATGTTCAGGATGATGTCGGCCACGTCCTCCTGGACGCCCGGCATGCTCATGAACTCATGGCTGGCACCGGCGATTCGGACCTTGGTGACCGCCGCGCCTTCCAAGCTGCTGAGCATAATGCGACGCAGGCTGTTGCCGACGGTCGTGCCGAACCCACGCTCGAACGGCTCAATCAAGAGCCGCGCATAAGTGTCGGTGCTGATCGATTCGTCGCGGATAACCTGTGTCGGCAATTCAAGGCCACGCCACCTAACTCGCATCGGGAGTCCTCCACTTACGCTGTCGGAACCGGATCTTCGGTCTTCTCGCCGCGCCACGACAATCCCGGCCGTCGCTCGCCCGTTCGAGGCCGGGGACCGCACTCATCAGCTCGGGGTTTCACTCGTTCTGGCCACCACCGCTCGCTCTGCCGTGAAACCAACCGGCTTTGCCGCCCGACTGCATACGTCGCAGACCTCTCCACCACTTCGAAACGTTACAGCAGGTGCTTTGAGGCAAACACATCCTTGATGTGCGACGGCCAGACGGGGCGGACTCTGACACGATCCGTCCAAACTCAGTCTGTATCTCTATCGCTCGTTCAAATATCCTCAAGCGAGTTCAACGAACTCGCCAAACGTCTTTCATCAGTACCGGAGCGAACAACGCTTCGGTGATCCACCGGCCCCAGCACGGGCCGGCTCGCCTGTTTTGCGCCGGCTCAGTTGTCCGACGGCCGGCTCGACATGCAGGCGTTTGCCGAAAGGTCACGTGCTAGACGCGACGCTTCTTGGCCGGCCGACAGCCGTTATGCGGCAGCGGAGTCACGTCCTCGATGGACTGAATCCGCAGGCCGGCTGCCTGCAGCGAGGTGATGGCCGACTCACGCCCTGAGCCGGGCCCCTTCACCCGCACTTCGATTTCCTTGACACCATACTTCCTGGCAGCCACAGCGGCCTTCTCGGCGGCACGGCCGGCGGCGAAGGGGGTGCTCTTACGAGTGCCCTTGAAGCCGACGGTTCCTGCCGACGCCCAGGCCAGCGTCTCGCCGGCGGTGTCCGTAATGGTGATCTGGGTGTTGTTGAACGTCGCCCGAATGTGGGCGATGGCCCGGGTCACGCTGCGACGGACTTTCTTTTTCGAGCTCTTAGCCACGGTGCATCTCCTTCACGCCCTTCTTGCCGGCGACGGTCTTCTTGGGGCCCTTTCGGGTACGGGCATTGCTGCGGGTACGCTGGCCACGCACAGGCAGGCCACGGCGATGACGCAGGCCGCGGTAGGACCCGATCTCCTGGAGCCGCTGGATGTTCAGCTGCACGACGCGGCGGAGCTGGCCTTCCACAGTGAAGCTGCGGCTGATCACGCCGGCGATGCGGGTGACCTCGTCCTCAGTCAGGCTGGAGGCCTTGACCCCCACCTCGATGCCTGCCTCTTTGAGGATCTGCAGGGCGATGTGCGGGCCCACGCCGTAGATGTACTGCAGCGAGTACTCGATACGCTTGTCGTTGGGAATGTCAACGCCGGCAATACGTGGCACGTTCGCCACTCCTTTCGTCGTAAGCTGGCAGCTCTCGGCTATCAGCTATCAGCCAGTCTCGATTGGCTACCACCTTCTTATTACTGCCCCGCCCAGAGCATCTCACGAATGCGTGTAGCGCCTGGAACAGCACAAAACCACGGAAAAAGCCGCAGTCTGCCGCTACAACAAGAGGGCATGCCCTAGCCCTGACGCTGCTTGTGCCGGGGGTTCGTGCAGATCACCCGGATCACGCCGCGACGGCGGACGATCTTGCAGCTTTCACAGATACGTCGAAC
>JBJKSL010000006.1:0-4344 GCA_046704145.1 Phycisphaerae bacterium | reverse complement strand
GGCGACGACTGCCGCGTCTACGTAAACACCAGCGGCCGCAAGCTGTCCGACCGCAACTACCGCAAGATGCCGCACAAGGCTCCGATGGTCGAAACTCTCGCCGCGGCCGTGCTTCTGGAAACCGGCTACGACGGCTCGCAACCGCTGGTCAATCCCATGTGTGGCAGCGGCACATTGGCCATTGAGGCCGCTCTCATTGCGACCGGCCGACCGCCCGGCCTGCTCCGCAGCAACTTCGGCTTCAAGCATTTGCTCGGCTTCGATGATGCCGCCTGGCAGGATATTCGGGCTGAGGCTCGCAAGGTGCGAAGCCTGCGTCCGCCCGCACCGATCATCGCCACCGACATTGACGACCGTGCCATCCGGGCTACCGAGCAGAACGCCAAGACCGCCGGCGTCGATCAACTCATTCAGTTCAAGGTCTGTGACTTCGCGGACACGCCTGTGCCCGAGACCCCCGGCATCGCGGTGCTCAACCCCGAGTACGGCGAACGCATGGGCGAAGAACGCGCCCTCGAAGACACATACGCCCGCATCGGTGACTTTTTCAAGCAGAAGTGCTCCGGTTGGACCGGCTACATCTTCACCGGCAACCTCAACTTGGCCAAGAAGGTGGGCTTGCGTGCCAGCCGGCGGATTCCATTCTTCAACGCCAGCATTGAGTGCCGACTGCTCAAATACGAACTCTACACCGGCACCAGGAAGGTCAAAGATTCATAATCGTTGATGGGTGCCAGGGCTCGGCGCGAACGGAGTTCAGAAGAGCCTCTTGGAATCCAGCAGGATGCAGATGGGCCCGTCGTTGACGCTTTCCACGTCCATGTGTGCTCGAAACACGCCGCGTTGAATGTCGAGACCGGTGCCCGCGAGTTTCTCGCACAACTCATCGTACAGTTCCCGCGCCAGCTCCGGCCGTGCCGCAGCATCGAACGAAGGTCGTCGCCCTTTGCGGGCATCAGCCTGCAGCGCGAATGCACTGATCACCAGCAGACCGGCCCCGATGTCCAGTGCACTGCGGTTCATCTTGCCGGCATCATCGTTGAAGATCCGCAGATTCGGAATCTTATCCAGCATGTAGGCCACATCCGCCGGTCCGTCGTCCTCTGCGACCCCCAGATAGACGAGCAGACCCTGGGCGATCCGCCCGACAATTTGTTCGTCGACGGTTACTGAAGCCCGCGAAACTCGTTGTACCGTTGCTCGCATGCCTTTCATCCGATTTAATCTGCGTGATCTGCGGGCAGACTTTTCTATTCGTAAGCTCGCGTCATGGCCTGCAGGTGTTCGCGGATCATCTCTCGCAGTTCGGTCGGCTCCAGCACGACCGCTTCTTTCCCGTAGCCGAGCACCCACCAGACAATCTCGCGCAGTCCGTCCACCCGCACCTCGAAAATCAGGGAGCCGTCCTGCTGCCGTTCCACGTGCTGTGTCGGATGCCAGAGCACCTCTTCGACATTGCCGGCCACCATTGGCGAAAAACGGATTCGCACGCGATACTCGCGGTCGCCACGAATCATCTGCCAGGCATTGCCGAAGTAGCGGGCCAGATCGAATTCCGGATCGGGCTCGAACTGTTCGCCGGAGAGTTTCGCACTCAGCACACGATCGAGCTTGAACGTCCGCACCTCTCTGTGCTGCTCGCTGAATCCAACCACGTACCAGCCCCGCGAGACGAACATCAGGCGGTATGGCCGCAGCGTGACTTCTATGCTCTTCTTTTCGTAAAAGGAATCGTATTCGATGAGCACACGCTCGCGATGATAGGCGGCCTGCCAGATGCGATCGAACGTACTGCCCAGTTGTGCGGCGTCCGTGGTGGGAGCAGGGCGGTAGACGACCGTCTCCACCGCGGTGCCGCAATAGTCCTGTACTTCGCGGGGCAGGGTGCTCTCGATTTTGAGCATGGCCGTAGCAACGGCATCAAAGTTCGGCAGTTGCGCCGCCGGCCCTTGCCGGTGCACGAGCGTCATCAGGCCGAGCACCTCCGGCAGCGTAAGATTCACCGGCGGCAGGAAGAAGCTTTGCTCGATGTGATAAGTATGCTGGCCGGCATGATACTGGACGGGAATGCCCACCTGTTTCAGCAAATTGAGATCGCGAAACAGCGTACGCCGGCTGGTCTGCAACTGACCGGCCAAGTCGTCGGCCAATTGCTGCTTGCCTGTCTGTAGCAGGGTGATCAGCTTGAGCAGCCTGTATATACGTTCAGGAGCACGCACTCTGCACCTCGGGTCTCCGCCCGATGCACCGTTCAGACTTTCACGTTTGCCGCAGCGCTGTCCACACCGCTGCCGCCATGCACACGAATGTGAGCACCGCCAGCCGTCGCGGGCCGGTCAGAAATCCGGCAATCAGATACACGCCCGCGAGGACCGCGAATGTTGCCGGTAAAACCCACATGGGCATCGACCACGAGGCCAGAAACGATCCGCCCGTGATGGCGGCCACCGGGCCAATCAATATGCCGATTAGATACAGCGGCTCGAGGAACGATTTGTGCCGGGCCGAGCGGGCCGCGTAATGGGCCCCGAGAAGGAAGGCTGCCGAAGCACCCGCCAGGATGAGCGGCCAGTACCGCATGAATCCAGCGTAGAAGGTCGACCCTGAGGAGCGGATAATGACGAATGCCAAGGTCGAAGCCATCGCGAACACGCACAGCCACGCCAGTGTCGGCTTGCCGGTCCGCCTGGCCGCTCCGGCCAAGGCCAGGATGAGCACACCGTCGCCGGCCAAACCCCAGATCCATCGCACCAGCGAATTGTCCGGATTGTAGACGTAGGGCAGCTTCGGCCAGAACGCCAGGTGCATCGAAATCAACACTCCGGCCGTTCCCAGCAGGAAGCCCACGCGGTGGCAAGGTCGAATCAGTCGCCCGGCCGTCGTCCACGGGCGGCCGCTGTCAAGCTGCTGTTCCCAGACTCCTGCAAGCCAGTGCCACAAACCAGTCATAAGGGCCAAGCCGAGCAGCGTGCGTCCGAACACATCGGCATAGTAGTCCGCACGCGTTGCCCCCGACGGCAGACCGATCATCAGCAGTGAAACCACGCCCACCGTGATCAGCCCCAGCCCGGCATCCGCGAAGTCCTCGTTCCACCGCCGTGCCGCCAACACCAGCATCGATGCACCGGCCAGCATGGCGGCTATCGGCGTCAGGGGCGAAACCAGCATGATGCAGCTCAGCACCAGAACCGCAGCGGCAAGAATCCCGGCACTGTGGCCGAATCCCGGCCAACGGGGCGGCGGCTTGAGCAGATCCTCCAGCCGGTCCGGCCAAGCCGCCTTGCGTACGCTATCCGCCAGCATCCCCGACAAGGCGGTAAACGCCGCCACTACAAAGGCCGCTCCAAGCGTGAACGGGCTGACCCAGTCCACCCGGACTTCGTGGGGGATACCGTAGGCCTCACGCACCACGTACGCCGGATTCTGCAACGCCGACCACAGCGACATCAACACCAGCAGCCACATGAGGCTGGTCATCAGCGTGCCATTGCGCGTTCGCCACCAGCCGAGCAAAACCGCGACAGCTACCACCGACACGTCGATCATGCCCGTCGGCCAAACCGCTACCTGCAGATGCGGCTGGTACATGCGGGCGAACACTTCCAACATGGCCAGGTACAGCATGACCACCGTCATGCAGAGGCCCAGAGTCAACTGTGTGACATTGAGAACGGACAGCATGTCGTGCTGTGCCGAATTCGTCGGCGGCTTTGCACGGCACATTGCCTGTGCAATCAGGCCCCAACCCAGGCACAGAGCCGCCGAAGCGTGTACCACCAGTTCGAGCGGGTTGGATGTCGGCCAGCGCAGGTTCCACAGAACCACCATGGCACCCAGCGAAATGGCCAGCGTGCCCATGGCAAGCGTCAGCCCGAGCGGCAAACGCTGAGCCACGCTGCGAGGATTGTCGTTCCCTGGTTGGATATTCTCAGCCATTTACGCTTGCTCTGGTGTTGCTCACGAACTTCGGCGCGTTCTTGTCGCCCTTGTAGGCGGACAGTTCGGGGGCCTCCGCGATCCGGCTCAGTTCCGCGTTCAGCCAAGCCAGGGCCGATGGAAGCATCCCGTCCGAAGCCGGCACCGGCACATTCATCGGCCAATCGACCACCAGCGGAATGGTGTTGCCGATGCCGTGCATCAGTGTCAGGAATCGGCTCAGACGAGCATTGCCTTCACCCAGCTTTGCATATTCCGCTACCGTGCCGGCATCCGTAAACGCGGCATCGATCAGGCTCACCGCACCCATCCTGCGCCCCAACCGAGGCACGGACAATCCATGCTTGTCTCCGGCCGCCAAGCCGTTGAGCAGATTCCACATGCATGCCAACGAAGGATGCCCCACCG
>JBJKSL010000005.1:0-6265 GCA_046704145.1 Phycisphaerae bacterium | reverse complement strand
TCCTCGACAAAGCAGACATACAGCAAGCCCACCGCCGGCCGCCACGACTCCTTCGCCGCCGCATCCCCGCCCAGCAGCTTGAAGTACCGCTAGTGCCCCGCCGGCTCAAAGCCGGCCTCATCGCCCGCCAGCACCTCGCAGCCCCAGATCGCGCCGTCCGTACCGTAGCCGGTGCCGTCGGCGGCCACCGCCAGCACCCGGCCGGTTAAGCCGTTCTCCGCCATGGCACTGACCATGTGTGCGTGATGATGCTGCACACCCACCGCCGGCAAGTTGTGCTCGCGGGCATACTGCTGGGCGAATCGCGTCGCGTTGTAGTCGGGATGCAGATCGAACGCAACCACGCCCGGCTGCACGCGCAGCAGCTTTTGAAACTGCTCGACGGTGGCCACAAAGTTGCGATAGGCCTTGGCGTTGGCGAGCTCACCCAGATGCTCGCTGACGACAGCCGTGTCGCCGGCCAGCACACACACTGTCGACTTGAGCTCCGCCCCCACAGCCAGCACCGGCACCTCCGCCCGCACCGGCACTCGAATCGGCCCCGGCGCAAACCCCCTGGCCCGCCGAATAGGCAGGACGTGGTTCGCGGTTTTTCCGCATTCTGTATTCTGCATTCCTTGCTCCGCCGAAGCGGCTTCGTGAAGGCGAGTGCATTCTGCATTTCCGCCGGTCGCCATCACCACCGAATCATCCACCCGCCGTTCGATATCCCGATCGTGCAGCAGAAACGCATCCGCAATAAGCGACAGCCGCTGGACCGCCTCGTCATTGTCGCACCACAGAGGCTCCTCGCTCGGGTTCCCCGAGGTCATCACCAGCGGCCCCAGCCCCTCAGCAAAGAGCAACTCATGCAGCGGCGTATAAGGCAGCATGAGCCCCAGCATGTCCGTGCCCGGAGCCACGCGATGACTCAATCTCGATGCTGAACCCTCGGAATTTTCAGTTTCTTGCTCCCCCCGCCGTGGCACGAGCACGATGGGCCGGGTCACATCGCTCAGCGCCGCCGCTGCCCCCTCATCGATCTCCGCCAACGCGCGTGCCGTGGCCAGATCCGCCACCATCAGCGCCAGCGGCTTGGACTCCCGCGATTTGCGAGCCCGCAACCTCGCCACGACCTCATCGTCGTCCGCCCGACAGGCCAGATGAAACCCGCCCAACCCCTTGATAGCCACAATCTTCCCCGCCCCCAGCAACTCCGCGCAACGCGCTATGGCGTCTCTCTTCTCCTCACATTCTGCATTCTGCATTCCTTGCTCCGCCGAAGCGGCTTCGCGAAGGCGAGTGCATTCTGCATTCTCCTCAACCCACACCCGCGGACCGCACAGCGGACACGCGTTCGGCTGCGCATGGAACCGCCGATTGCCCGGGTCGTCGTACTCTGCCTGACAGGCCGTGCACATCTTGAACTTGGCCATGGTGGTGCCCGGCCGATCGTACGGCACGGAACGAATGATCGAGTATCGCGGCCCGCAGTTGGTGCAGTTGATGAACGGATAGCGGTACCGACGGTCGGCCGGATCGAACAGCTCGCGGCGGCAGTCGTCGCACAAAGCCACGTCCGGCGTGATCTCCGCATCCTGGGTGCCGTCGTTGGCACTGGTTTCGATGCGAAAGGCCAATTCCCCCCGCACCGGCAAGGCTTCTGCGACAATCTCACTGATCCGCGCAATCGGCGGCAGCTCCGCCTGCAGCCGCCGCACGAACTCCTCTATGCGCTCGGCCGGCCCCTCAACCTCGATGAATGCGCCGTGAGAGTTGTTGCCCACCAGACCGGCCAGTTGCAGCTGCGTAGCCACCCGGTAGACGAACGGCCTGAACCCCACCCCCTGCACCCGGCCATTGACAGAAAGCCGCTGGCGCACCGATTCCGCCGGTGCCATTGACTGCTTGAGAGGGTCGAGGGAAAGATCGCTCACCGGAGTATTCTAAGTGCCCATGATCCCAATACAAAAGCCCAGGGCAGGCCTGCCCTGGGCCTCATAGACCAAACTCTACGACTATTCCTGCCAACCTCTACGCAATGGCCGGCTTGCCCGAAACCGCCGGGGCCGCTGCCACCGCGCCTATGGGCAGCACTACCCTGCCGAACTTTTCATTGAGGACTTCGGCCATGGCCAGGTAGATCGCGCTGGCTCCGCAGAAGATGCCCTCAAACCCGGCAAACTTGCCGATGGCGGCCGAACCCGTCCAGTCGCGAGCCGCCAACAGGAAGAACAGCACCACCAGCGAGAAGAACACCACCTGCAAGGCCCGATTGGCTCCCAGCGTGCCGAAAAACATGAACAGCGTGAACAGGCCCCACATGAACAGATACCAGGCCAGGAAGCCTGCCGGGCACTTGGGTGCCCAGCCGAAGTTGGGGATGACCAGCAACGCCACCAGCGTCAGCCAGAAAAAGCCATACGACGTGAACGCCGTCAGGCCAAACGTGTTGCCTTTCTTAAACTCCATGATGCCCGCGATGATCTGGGCGATACCGCCGTAGAAGATGCCCATGGCCAAGATCATGGCGTCAAGGGGGAAGAATCCCGCGTTGTGGATATTCAGCAGAACGGTGGTCATCCCGAAGCCCATCAGACCAAGCGGGGCGGGATTGGCAAGCTTTTCGTTCATGTACGACAGTTCCTCCTACCAGAACACGGATACAGTGTGGCTAGAGAAAGACCGCCCAGTGGTAAGACCACTCCAAAGCGATCCCTGAAAACGGGGATCTTAAACGATATCGAGTAGACATGGAACCGTGCGCCCCGCCGCCGCGCGCACAGGGACGCCAATGCGTCTTATCACGATTCCGTCTCGAATGAACATAGCACAGCCACCCTCGGCTGTGTTTTCAAAGCCGGATTTCCCGGCCGAGGGCGGCTGGGCTACAACGTGCCAAAGCTGCCGTAGCCGGCAAACCACGCGTCGACCGCTGCCCAAAAAAGGACTCGAATGGGTCTCAATCTTGCTTCTGGTAGGTGTTAACCAGGTTCTCCACCACGCTCGGGTCGGCCAGCGTAGTGACGTCCCCAACCTTGTCCGGCTCACCCTCGGCGATTTTGCGGAGAATACGCCGCATGATCTTGCCCGAACGCGTCTTGGGCAGCCCCGGTGCCCAGTGGATCACGTCCGGCGTAGCGATCGGCCCAATCTCCTTGCGGACGTGCTGCACGAGCGATTTTTTCAACTCTTCGGTGTACTCCTGGCCGGCCACCAACGTGACGTAGGCGTAGATGCCCTGCCCCTTGATCTGGTGCGGGAAGCCCACCACCGCAGCCTCTGCCACCGCCGGATGCGCCACCAACGCCGACTCGACCTCCGCCGTACCAATGCGGTGGCCGGACACGTTGATCACGTCGTCCACACGGCCTGTGATCCAGTAGTAGCCGTCCTCATCGCGTTTGCAGCCATCACCCGTGAAGTACAGCTTCGAGTACGCACTGAAGTACGTCTCCTTGAATCGCTGATGCTGCCCGTAAACCGTGCGCATCATCCCCGGCCAAGGCTCCTCCAGGCACAACACGCCCGAGCCCGGCCCCTCGATCCGCTTGCCTTCCGGCGTGACCATCACCGGCTTGACCCCGAAGAACGGCAGCGTCGCCGAGCCCGGCTTGAGCGGCGTGGCCCCCGGCAGCGGCGTGATCAGAATGCCGCCGGTTTCCGTCTGCCACCAGGTGTCAACTATAGGACACTTTTCCTTGCCCACCACCCGGTAGTACCACATCCACGCCTCGGGGTTGATGGGCTCACCCACCGTCCCCAGCAGTCGCAGGCTCGACAGATTCCGCTTGAGCACGTGGCTGTCGCCGTGGCTCATCAGAGCTCGAATCGCCGTCGGAGCGGTGTAGAAGATGCTGACCTTGTACTTTTCCACCACATCCCAGAATCGGCCGGGATCGGGATAGGTCGGCACGCCTTCGAACATCACCGTGACCGCCGCATTGGCCAGCGGCCCGTACACAATGTACGAGTGCCCCGTCACCCAACCGATGTCCGCCGTACACCAGTAAATGTCCCCGCCGTGATAATCGAAGATGTACTTGTGCGTGGTGGCAGTGAACACCATGTACCCGCCGACCGTGTGCAGCACGCCCTTCGGCTTGCCCGTCGAACCGGAGGTGTACAGAATGAACAGCGGGTCCTCGGCATCCATCCACTCGGGTTCGCACTCCGGCGAGGACGTCTCCATCAGGTCGGCCCACCAGAAGTCGCGGCCTTCCTGCATCTTGGTCCCCAACTCGTCGCGGCCCACACGCTCGTAGACCACGCAGGTGGTGACCTTCACGCCCCGCCGGCCGCATATCGTCATGGCCTCGTCCGCGTTGTCCTTGAGCGTCACCGCCTTGCTGCCGCGATATACGCCGTCAGTGGTGATCAGCACGTGACAGGCCGAGTCCACAATGCGGTCCGCCAGCGATTCCGGCGAAAACCCGCCGAAGACGATCGAGTGCACCGCTCCGATCCGGGCGCAGGCCAGCATCGCGACGGCCAGCTCTTTGACCATCGGCATGTAGATCGAAACGCGGTCGCCCTTCTTGACCCCGCGAGCCTTGAGCACGTTGGCGAACTTGCAGACCTCGCGATGCAGCTCGCGGTAGGTCAGCTTCGCCTCTTCGCCCGGCTCGTTACCTTCCCAGATGATCGCCGTCTGATCGCCGCGCGTGGACAAGTGCCGATCCAGACAGTTGTAGGTGATGTTGGTCTGACCGCCGATGAACCACTTGACCGAGATGTCCCCGTCAAAGTCGTACTCGCGGACCTTGCTCCAAGGCTTCTTCCAGTAGAAGTTGCCCGCGATCTCTCCCCAGAAGCCCTCCGGATCCTCGATCGACCGCTGATACATTTGGCGGTACTGATCCATCGAGCTGATGTGGGCCGAGGCGGAAAAACTCGCCGGCGGCGGAAAAACTCGCACCTCGGACGAACCGGTGGTCTGACTGCTGGACATGCGGTCAACTCCTTGCGCAGAGAGGTTATGCAAACTCAAAACACGCGGGCCGCGTGTGACCTGACAACCTGTTATTAGTCGACCTCGAACCGGCGGTTTAGCCGGCAGCAAAGAGGCATGCGCATGGTGTGAAGCCGGTTTCCGCCAAACGTGGGTGCTCTGCTTCCAGGAACAACCCTCCTGTTCCCGCCTTCTTCAGTTTGAGTCGCGGCTGACAAAACGTGCCACAAATCTATCGCTATTTTCGCACAAGTTAAGAAATGATTCAACCAGTATAAGGATTGTATCTTTCGCGCAGGGGCCGCTTGCGGCTGCACAACTCCCCTCCCCCACGCATCAGCCGCTTGCGGCTTCGCAATCGTCTCCAGGCACTCAATCGCTCTTCAACTCGTCCTCGACAGTGGCGACCACAAGCTCAAAGTGCCTTTCGAGTCCACACTGCCCGCGCTCGCGTGTGGCACAGCGTCCCTCGCCGTCCTGTCGGCAACTGGCACACACAACCTGCCGAACCTTCGCCCGGTAAGGCTCCACCGAGTAGTCGCGGATGCTGCCCACGGCATTGACGACATCCGTCAGGCGGCTGAACAGTGGGACAGTGTCCAGCTTGCCCTGGCTCGACGGACTCGATTCCGCCGCCTCGATTCGTTCATGTAAACGCTGTTCGATTCGTTGTTGTAGGGAGCTCATAAAAACCATTGAATCAAAACGCCCATCCTTTTTCCAGACCCCAGGCCTCGAATTTCAAATCTCGAACGATCTCAGATCTCAGATGCGAAATCGAGCCCTCCTCTCTGAACAAGACCACCGAGCGGGAGGCGGGGAGAGGGATCCAGAGGAAGAGGTTCAAGGTTTCAAGTTCCACGTTTCAAGACAGACCCGCACCCTTTCATCCTTGATTCTTCCGCCTTCATCCTTGTTCCTCCAATTCTACATTCTGCATTCTACATTCAACATTCTCTTCCCCTCCCCCCCTTCCCGCTTCCCGCATATAATCTGTCTCGTGGACAGCACATTCTTTATCGACCTCAAACGCCGCGTCGGCTTCGACCGCCACGACGCCGAAAACATCCACTTGCTGTGGGACACCGTCGCCCCTGCGACCCCCGGCATCGTGCACCGCTTCCACGAATGGTTGCTCCGCGACCCTGCCGCCCGGGCCATCTTCACCAGCAGCGAGCAGATCGAATCCCAACGCCGTGCCTTTGCTGGCTGGCTGCCCGACCTGTTCACCGGGGCCTACGACTTCGAGTACTTCCAACGCCGCATCGACATCGGCCGCACCCACGTCCGCGTCGGCATGCCCCAGCACTACATGCTGACCGCCATGGAAGTCAT
>JBJKSL010000004.1:0-3733 GCA_046704145.1 Phycisphaerae bacterium | reverse complement strand
CTCAAAGGTTGTCATTCCGCTCAACGCTGTCTGCACAACGAACGTTGCAGCCCCTTCGGTTGCCTGTGCAGTTGCTCCGCTGCCGCCACCGACGCAGGCGATGACGATGTCGGGCAGTTTGCCGTTGGCAGCGAGGAATTGCTCGCGCGTTTCGCGGCCGATGACCGCTTGGAAGTCACGGACGATCGCGGGGAACGGGTGCGGGCCCATGACGCTGCCGATGATGTAGTGCGTGCCGGCAACGCTGCTCATCCAGTCACGCATAGCTTCGTTGATGGCGTCCTTGAGCGTCTTCTGGCCGCTCTGCACGGCAACGACGTGCGTGCCCAGCAGTTCCATGCGAAAGACGTTGAGCTTCTGGCGGCGGACGTCCTCGGCTCCCATGTAGACGACGCATTCGAGGCCGAACATCGCAGCGGCCGTTGCGGTGGCCACTCCGTGCTGGCCGGCGCCGGTTTCGGCGATGACGCGCTTCTTGCCCATGCGAAGCGTGAGCAAGGCCTGCCCCAGCGTGTTGTTGATCTTGTGCGAGCCGGTGTGGTTGAGGTCCTCGCGCTTGAGGTAGATCTGTGCCCCACCAAGCTTCTCGCTGAGCCGCCGCGCGTGGTAGAGCGGGCTCGGCCGGCCGACGTAGTCCTTGAGATAGCTGTTAAGCTGTGCCCAGAAGGACGGATCGTTCTTGGCCCGCTCGTACTCGGCCTCAAGCTGATGAACGGCTTCCATCAGCGTTTCCGGCACATACTGTCCGCCGAAGGGGCCGAAGCGGCCATGGGCATCGGGGACAGTGGACACATTCTGCGTTTGGGCTTCGGGCATATTGATTCTCTCTAGGTTATCTCGAACCCCTGCTCGGCAAAGTGGCGATCAAACGTGAAAGCTCGCCGAATACCTCGACGCCGCATGCACTCGAAGCTGACGCAGTCGGTGAGGCTGAGATTGCGTCGCCCCGCGGCGAGAACCGCCCCCACACCGGCCTTGTGCGTTTCGGCGTCGACCCACTCGACCGACAACAATGGTGCCACGTCGCTTTCAAATGCGCGCACCGCATCCACCCCAATACGCCGCTGCAGCAGGCTTACCGTCTCAAGCAGGACATAGCTGGTGCAAACCAGTGTCGCTGGCGAGTTCAGCAATTCGTCCCACGCTTGGCTGGCACGCGCGTGGTTCGCATCGCCGCGGTCGCCGAGCGCCAGAAAGGCCGAGGTGTCAGTGAAGACCGTCACTGGCCGTAAGCCTCCGCCAGATAATCGTCATGTCGCTCGCTCAAATCGCTCAGCCCAGAACTGAACTTGCCGACGAATTCGAGTGCCCGACGGCGACGTTCTTCCTGGCTGATCGAGGTGTCGTTGGCCAGGTACATCTCCAGCCCGCGGCGCACGATCTCAGCCAGAGGGACATTTTCGGCCGCGGCACGCTCTTTCAGACGAGCCGCCTGCTCGTCGGTCAATTGGATCTGTGTTCTAACCATTGCTTGGCTCCATCATGATGTAGCCCACGATGTAATGTTATCACACAGGCGCAGCCAAAGGCAACTTTTCAGCCTTCCGTCACCAGCGCCGCGGCTCCGATCGCGCCAGCGTCGGCCTGGAGTCCGGCCAAGCCGATGCGGACCTTGGGGACCAATGCGGGCTGGGCAGTCTCCTCAAAACCGCGGCGGACGGCCGCCAGCAGAGGTTCGCCCAGGCAGGCGATGCCACCGGCCACCAGGATCAATTGCGGCGAGTAGATCACCGACCAGGAGGCAGCACCGGCTCCGAGCCACCAGCCACACTCGGCTACTGCTTCGGCCGCGAAGGGGTCGTTCTGTCCGATGGCCGCGGCGATCTCTACGCCGGTCAGGCGGCCGCGATCGCTGCGGAGCTTGGCCAGGACGGAATCCGGGTTGGCATCGGCCAGGTGCGAGGCCAGGCGATCCAGCACCGGTCCGCTGGCATGAAACTCGACGCAGCCGCGAGCTCCGCACTTGCACTTGGGCCCTGTGGCGTCAACGATCACGTGGCCGAGACTGCCGGCGATGTGCTGGCGTATGCGAAGGATCTTCCCATTGATGATCACGCCGCCGCCCACGCCTGTGCCCACCGCCACAACGATCAGACGATCCACACCTTTGCCCGCACCGAAACGGTACTCCGCCATGGCTGCAGCGTTGCAGTCGGCGTCGAACTCGATGGGCAGGGGTGAGGCGGCCTTCAGGTCGGCCAGAAAGTTGTTGCCGCTGAGCTTGGGCAGGTTGGCAGCCAGCACCAGTTGGGTGCGATCCGGATCCATGTAGCCGGGCATGACCATGCCGATGGCTCGCGGTTCCAGGTCGTCGGCCCTTCCGTCGGCGAGCAGAGCGTTGATCTCACTCAGGATCTGAGGCACCACGCTGCCTACGTCGGCATTGGCGTCGATGGGGCTCTGACGACGCAGACGAATGCTGCCTTGCGAATCAACAATGGCCAGCTTCACACTCTGGCCGCCGAGGTCTACGCCTATGACACAGTTGGTTTTCACGGGTCATACTGTAAGTGGATGCGGAGGCCCAATCAACACCGCGGCGAGAGAGCTTGTGGGGTTATCGGCTCCAGGAAACGAGACGATTAAGGACGCGACGTTGGAGCGGCCGCAGTCGCAGGTTTTGCAGGCTTATCCGGCTGGTGCGGCTGTGCGGACGCCTCCCAGAGCAGTTCTGGCTTGGCCGTCGGCTGGTTCATGACTGTGGGCAGCACATACACATTGCCCTGGCGGTCTGCGAAGTATATGCGCGATTCCGATTCGTTCTGGCCCAATCCGTCGGTCCAGATGACCGCCAGTTTGGGATCGGCGTCGACCGGGCGTCGCACCCAGTTATGGTTGGAGGCACTGCCTTGCGTAAGACCTTGCGGCCACCAGGCTCGGCCTTGCACATTACTTCGCCACCAGACGACATCTCCGCCCGGCGCACGCGGACGCGCCCCGGCTTTTGACGGCAGCACGGCGTTCCAGACCGGACCTTCCATGATGAGGCAACCGGCGTCCAGATCGTTGTCGCCCGCGAGCGTACCGGTAGTCTCCCACCCGCGGGGGGCCCAGCGCGACGTGTACCAGAGCCGCGAACCAGGGGCGGGCACACTTCTCCTGACGTGCCGCATTACGTACAGGATGGTCGGAATACCGCGTGCATCGAAGGCGAGATCGTTCAGGAAGTAGAGCATCGCGGGGGTGAAGTCGCAGACCAGGGCCGGATTCTTGGACGAGGTCAGCGGGACTTCGACCTTGGTGCGCGGGCGAGCCTCCCAGGTCTTCCCGAAATCGCTGGTTTCGAGGTAGTAGAGGTTCGTGCGCATGTTGGGCGGCAGGCCTTCTGCGCCATAGGTGATGGCCACGCCAACATTGTTCTTGAATTTGCCGCTGATGAAGCTGTGGCCCTGGCCGAACGCCGCCAGTGCTTGCGGCTTGCTCCACGACAGGCCGTCGGGGCTTGTCGAGCAGAATACGAACGGTTTGCCGTCCACCTCCCGACCGTGGATCAGCATGAAGCCATGTCCGGGGATGTACCACGGCTGAGGCGACAGGAAGTCCATCTGGGCCACCTTTTCCCAGCTATCAATGTCGTAGGGCTTGACACTGCGGAGGATCAGGCCCGGGGCTTGGGCGTTGATGCAACTCAGGAAGACCCACAGCCGCCCGCCGGCGTCGAGAGTCAAGCTGGGGCAGCCGTAAGTTCCCGGTGGGAGATTGTCCAGAAGAATCACAGGCAGCGGCACTGTGC
>JBJKSL010000003.1:0-3607 GCA_046704145.1 Phycisphaerae bacterium | reverse complement strand
TCAGGCCCCAAGGCCGTCTTCGCGTCTTAGCGCCTTCGCGTTTCACAATCCGCCTTTTCTTGCAGTTCTCGCTCGGGCTAGCCGGGAATTTAACGGCCCACTTCCGGAGCCGCGTGCATGTTGCCGCAAAGGAGGGTCACAATTATGGTCGAACCCAAATCAACGAAGAAGCCCGTCTCCGCACGCAAGCTGGCCGCCGGCCGTGCCAGCGCCAAACATCCAGGGCCCACCGCCAGCGGCAAACGCGTTTTTTCCAAACGAAGCCACCGCACCTGTCCGCGGCATCGCCGGCGAGACACGCTTAAGTCACGCAAGCTCCGGACGTTCGAACTTCCAGCTAGACTCTCCAACGAAATGAATCTCCCTGAACACCCCGACAACCGAACCCACCAAAGCCACGCTCGCCGCCCCGCCGTGCCCGCAGAGTCGCTGCCTCCAACTCTCCTTATCTTTCCGTCCACGGCCTGCCACCGTCCGCACCAGCCCAACCGCTACCGAGAATGTCACCTAACCGCCGAAGTGCCAAATGTGGGGCGGCGGTCCTGTTGTATCTGCGGACGACCGCTCTTTGATATTCCCATACGCTCAGACGTCGGACGCCGACATCCGCCCGCCCAGCAGCTTTCCGCAGGATCAAACCCACCGCGGCCTCTGCCTCCAGCCTCCTCCCTCCAGCCTCCTGTTTTCTGTCTCCTCTTCCGGCTCAAAGCTCATAGCTCGCAGCTCACAGCTTTCCGCAGGATCAAACCCACCGCGGCGTCTGGCTCCTGCCTCCTTCTCCTCTCCGCCTCACCGCTTTCCGACAGAACGAAGCCAACGAGCGGCCCTCATTCTTCTCCGGCTGACAGCTGACAGCCGGACATCTGATAGCTTCTCAGCAAATTGAACCCACCGAGCCCCCTGTCCGGCTCAAAGCTCACAGCTCATAGCTCACAGCGTTCTATCGAACCCAATTTGCCTCAGCATTTTCCCCCTCTCCTGCCGATGGAGGGCAAGACGCCAACGCGTATGATCCGCCTGACGTTACAACGCCGGAGCACCCCGTGAACCAGCCGCTCACGACAAACCGCCAGCGCACATATCCGAGATCAGGCCTTGGGAAAACAGCCGTGTATGCGTATCATACGAGGGAGCCGTCAATGCGAAACGCACCCTCGCAAACGACCATCCGTCGCGCCCTGGCCCGCAGGGGGAACCTGGTGCTCGCACCCTTTGAGAGCAGCATGGCCCCCCTTGTCGCCACTTGGCCGCGCGATGGCCAGGAGTTGTTCTGGCTGGCTCCCAAAACCGTCGCCCCGCTGACCCCAGCCAAGGTCGTTGCGTGGGCCGGGCCGGAATGTCGGCCGCTGCTCTTCTGCCAGGACGACCTCATCGAGCCGCTGGGCTATCTCGAGTTGAATCCCATGCCCGCCGACTTCGGGCACTATTGGCTCGGACACTGCATCGTCCATTCGAGCTTCCGCGGGCGCGGCCTGGGCAGGCACATGATCGGGCTCGGCCTGGACCTCGCTTTCCGTACTCAGCGGGCCTACCGCGTAAGCCTGGTGGTCTTTCCCGACAACGCAGGGGCCATCCGCTGCTACCGCAACGCGGGCTTCGTCGATGCCGGTGACCAGTACAAGTACTTCCCCTCCACCGGCCGGCAGCATCGCATGATCCAGATGACCATCGACCGCGGCCGATACCTCGCTCTGCCCGTTCCCCACAAACCTCAACTGTCCGAATAGCCCCCGTTCGAACGCACTGCAGCACAGCGCAGCGCATAAAGTGCCGGCACGCGCGCCAGTTTTGCCCTTTATTGAAAGCCTGCAGTTTCTGGTCAGAAGTGACGCATATTGGGTATGCCGTACGAGACTTGTGTATGCCGCGGGGACCCGAGCACTCTCCGTCTTGTACCGATTACATTTGAAACCCGTGCCCACCGCGGCGTCCCAAACACCGTGCGTAATAGACTTATGGGCAGGTCGCCGCGCGCAAGAGGACGCGGATGCGTATCAAGGCATGCCATGGCCGCCGCGCACACAAAGATGCGAACGCGTCTCACGGCCCTTTGCCGGCCTGAACGATGCTGGCTACCGCACCGTCGATCACCGCACCGACTATGCTGGCCACGCCTGCCTGGGGATCGCCAGCTAACGCAGTCTTGACGCCGTCGCCAATGGGAACGGTAACCGCCTGGCGAAATACTGCCTGTGCGTTCTGGTCACAGCTGAACGGCAGCACACCGGCCACCAGCGCCCCTGCGACAAGCAGCTTCGCTGCGCTCCAGGCCAAGCGTCGCCACCCAAACTCCGATCGCTTTTCCATGGCACGAACCTCCTCACGTCGCCACATCGACGCAAGGATTTATCGGAGAATCCGGCCCCGCCCATTCAACCGTCTTGTCAGGCCGACCGGCGATCTGATGTGTCCGGCGGCTGGTCAGCGCAGAATCCGCGCAGAGAAAACCGCGAGCGCACGCCGCTGCCTGCGCTCGCGGTCAGGGGTCTGCTATAGTTGCCGTGCCCGCCTGCAACTCTTGCCGTCTTTTCGTTGTTCAGCAGGCACAAGCGAGTTCGGCTGCTTTACCGACGACGAACGACGACCAACGCACCGAGAGCCAGCAGGAACAGGCTGGCAGGTTCGGGGATCGGCTGTTCGGTCGGAGACAGGGTGAACAGACTGTCCGTCTTCATGGACACCGGAAACCCCACTGACCAGAGTTCGGCATTGTCCATATAGGGTGAGAGGTCGGTCCCCACCACCAGAGTCAGGGCCACTGCGGTGCTCAGCCCAGTCGCCGGCCAGTTACCCGAACCGGGCAGGTCGATCACGCCACCGGCCGCCGGCCGTGTGTCGAACAGGAACTTGCCCGACAGGGTCGAGGACGTGGAGGAGGCATCAGTCACTCGCAGACTGCCTTCAGTCAGCTTGCCCTTCAACTGATACGGGGTGAAGTCCAAGGCGCCGGTGGGTTTGAACTCGAAACTGAGATCCACGTAATCCGTCGCGTCGCCTGTGAAGTACGCACGCGCGGGATCCGGCAGCGTTACGCCGAAGTCCTGGAACACGGCCGACATGGTGAGGCTGACGTTGCGGAATCTGCCGCCCAACGCACCGGTAGGATCTTCGGTGAGCGTGACCAGGTTCCAGGCCCCGTCCGCATCAGTCGAATCATAGACGAGATGCGAGCCGTCATAGCTCAGGTCCGCGTGATTGTCGCGGGCATTAACCTGGATCTCGCTGTACTGGGTTGCGTAAGCGACCGAGCCGGCCGCGAATACACCGATGGCAACCCACGCCATCTTACGGAAGCATGACCCCTTCATGTTACTCCTCTCCTCCAGAAAACCATCTCGCAATTAGAATCGCTCAGAACGTAACAGGCCTCCACCCGTTACGCTGGCGAACGACGATTCCTCTTGAGCAACGCACCGCCGAAACCGCCCAAAAACAGCAGCAGGCTGGCGGGCTCCGGTACGGCATAAAACTGTAATAACGTACTGCTGTTCGTCCTGAGAGACGGCGTGAAATCCTGCAGTTCCTCCGAGTCAACCGTCTCAATCTGCTCCATGGTGAAGGACAGCCGATACGTGCCCTGCATTTGGAGCGTACTGTTGTCGTAGAG
>JBJKSL010000002.1:0-2557 GCA_046704145.1 Phycisphaerae bacterium | reverse complement strand
ACGCAGGCCTGCTGATTGGCCGCGTGTCTGCCCGAGCTGCGGTGCAGAACTGACCGAAGCCCGTGACTTTAACCTGATGTTTCAGACGTACGTTGGTGCGTTGATCGATGAAGAGGCCAAGGCCTTTCTGCGGCCTGAGACGGCCCAAGGCATATTCGCCAACTTCAAGAATGTTGTTGACACGAGCCGCGTGAAGCTGCCCTTCGGCATTGCCCAAGTGGGCAAGAGCTTCCGCAACGAGATTACGCCGCGGAATTTCACCTTCCGCTCGCGAGAGTTCGAGCAGATGGAGATTGAGTTCTTCTGCCATCCGAGCGATTCGGGCAAGTGGTTCGAGTACTGGCGCGATGCTCGCATGCGCTGGTACACCAATCTCGGTCTGCAGTCCAGCCGCTTGCGGCTTCGCGAGCACGACAAGGACGAGCTGTCGCACTACTCCTGCGGCACGAGCGATATCGAGTACGCCTTCCCCTTCCTGGCCGACGGCGATTTCGGCGAGCTCGAGGGCGTGGCCCATCGCGGCGATTTCGATCTGCGTAGCCACATGGAAGGCAAGCTCGTCGCCAAGGACGGGCAACTTGTCGTCGACACCGATCCGGCCACCGGTAAGCCCAAGTGGAAGGGCAGCGGCAAGGACCTGACCTACTTTGACGACGAACGCAAGGAACGCTTCGTCCCGCACGTCATCGAGCCGTCGGCCGGTGCGGATCGCGGCACGCTGGCCTTCATCTGCGAGGCGTACACCGTTGACGACTCGCGGCCGAGCCCCGAACTGATGAAGTTCCACCCACGGATCGCACCGATCAAGGCGGCAGTCTTCCCGCTGGTCAACAAGGATGGTCTGCCCGAGATTGCCGAGCCGCTCTACCGTGCCGTGCGCGACCGCTGGCCCGCCCAGTACGATGCCAAGGCCAGCATCGGCAAGCGCTACGCTCGCATGGACGAGGCCGGCACGCCTTACTGCTTCACCGTCGATGGCCAGACGAAAGAGGACGGCACCGTCACCGTCCGCGACCGCGACACCGGCAGTCAGGACCGCATCGATAAGAGCCGCGTGGTCGAATTCCTCGAAGAGAAACTGCGGCGAGCCAACTAGACCTGCAATCAAGGCCCCATCCGGTATACCGCACCGGTTGTGCCGGTGGGGCCGGGGGTCGCGCGCGTCAGCACGTAGAGTTCGTTGTCGGCATCCCGACCGAAGCCGAGCAGGTAGCGGCTCAGTCGGCCGGTGACGCTGTTGGCGACGCCCAGTTCGTGCACCTTCCAAAGGCCGTCCTCGCCCGCCTTGGCGACGAACAATCTGCCGTCGGGCGTTTGCGGGGTGGCGCTGAAATCGCCGAAAACATACAGCCCCTGCATATCAGGAATCGTCGTGCCGCGATAAACATACCCGCCGATGACGGCTTGGCCGGAGATGGCAGCGCCAGTGTGCGGATATGTGATAATCGGCGCGGTAAGCGGTTTTTTGTCTGCTCCGACCTGGGCACAGGTGGACGGTGGAACCGATGGTGATGTCGGGTTGAAGCAGAGATCGCCCTCGCGAACGTTCCAGCCGTAATTACCGCCTTTGGTCACAATATCGACCTCCTGCCGCAGGTTTTCGCCGATGTCGGCCACGAACAGGCGTCGAGTGCCGCCGGTGTCGCAAGAAAGGCGGTACGGATTGCGAAAGCCGTACGCCCATATCTCGGGCGTGGCGTCGGGCGTGTCGACGAACGGATTATCTGTCGGAATCTCGTAGGGGTCGCCTCTGTTCACGTCAATGCGGAGGATCTTGCCCAGCAGGTTGCTTTTGTCCTGGGCGTTGCCGATCTGCGGCGTATGGCCGTCGCCGAGATCGCCCTGGCCGCCGCCGTCGCCGATGGAGATGAGCAGAAAACCCTCCGGACAGAAGATCAGCGTGCCCCCGTTGTTGTTGGCTTGCGGCATGGGCACCCGCAGCAGAGTCAGTTCGCTGTTGGGGTTGGCGATATTGGGGTCCGACTCGGAAACCTCGAACTGGGAGATGTGCAACTCGGAATCATAGCCAGCCGGCACGTCATCGCTCTTGGGGGCGTTGTACATTACGTAGAAGCGGCCGTTTTTCGCGTACGTGGGATGAAAGGCCATGCCCAGCAGGCCGCGTTCATCGTGGTCGGGCGAGAGGCTGACCAAGCGGGAACGTATATCCAGGAACGGAGCTTCCGCCAGCTTGCCTTGTGCATCGAGGATCCACACCAGACCGATTTGATCTACGATAAACCGCCGTTTAGTGCCATCACGCGGCACGGCTATGGTGACAGGCGAAGTGAAGCCCTGGGCCAGCATGGTCAGGGTTACTTCGTAGTTCGGTGAAGGATCTGTTGAGAAGGGGCAGCCGGAAATGGCCAGGCCGGCCAGGACGAGCATCCCCCATGGAGCGATGGTGCCGAGCATCGTAAGCGACGCAGGCCTGCGCAAGGGATATCCTCCTCGGCGTGCAACCATAGTCTACGGCATCCGCCGTTTGTTTGTAGCGGTGAACTGGTCGCATTCCTGAGGTTTTTGGCAGGGCGCCCGCATCAAGGAATAGTAGCCC
>JBJKSL010000001.1:0-9386 GCA_046704145.1 Phycisphaerae bacterium | reverse complement strand
TGGTTACGCTGCGGCCAGTTGACGTTCTCCAGCAGCACGTTGCGGCTCAGCCACAAGCCCATGGTGTCGCGAGCGACCAGCCCCAGCACGCCGATCGCCGCAATGCAACCTACGGCGACCACAGCTCGCCGCCGTGCACGCCTATGGCCCAGCACCGCGTCGAAACGCAAGTCTGCGGACTGTGCAACAGCCTTGCGTACGACGGCCTCTCGCATAGCCGGGGACTGTCCCGATTTCGCAGGGGCTGGCATCCGGGAAGCAACGGACCGGCCCGGCGAAATCGGGACTGTCCCCTTCTCTTCACCCTCAACGCGGACAAACTCGACCGCACTGATCAACACGCTCGCAAGCTGCGGATACTTGTGCTCGACCAGCACGGCCAGATGCTCGGTTCGCACCGGTGCACGCAACGGCCGCAGGATTCTCCACCACGTCAGCGCACACAACGCCACCAGCAGACTCGACAACTGCGCGAGCCGCATACCCCATTCGAGCCGTGCGGTGTAATCGACCGCAAGAGTCACCACCACGCAGAAGAGCAACGCGGCACCGATCACCGCGAGGCCGTCAATCAGCGCATACACGCGCAGACGCCGGCCCACGGCGTTCAGCCGCCGAAGCACAGAGGTCTCGAACTCGTGCGCTGCGTCCTGCATTTGTTCAGCCCCGTCATGTGCGACGGGCATACTCCCTACAACATGTGAACGCGTTTTCGCAGCGTCCACTCGACTCCAAGCAACACGATCAACGCCACCAGCGTCCACCAGCGGTCCCACAACGAGGTCGGCTGACCGGTCAGCACCAGCGTGGTGACCTTGCTGGGGATCATGGCCGGCAGCTCACCAGCCTGGTCGATGCTCAAGTACTGTCCGCCCGCAGAACGCGAGGCCAGCAACTCCAGCGACTCGCGGTCGAGGCTCGTGTTGCGAAACTCCAGATCAGGTCGGCCCACGCGCACCTCGCCGCGAATCGACACCGGCTCGCCCGTGGCGTCGGCCGGCAGGTCGATACGGATCGTGTGCGTGCCCACGTGCGTAGGCACGAATTGGCCGCGATACCAGCCGGGCCGATTGGGCTGCGGCCGCAGGCTGATGTCGCCCTTCGGCGTGCCTTCGACGGAGATAGAGGCTTTTACCTCCGGTTGCGACAGCGGCTGAAAGTTGATGTCCAGCAAGCGTGCCTCGATCACCGCGGGGTCGCCCACGCTGGCCTGCTCGCGTTCGACCTGAATGAAGCCACGTCGCTGACCGCTCAGCAGTTTGCCTTCTACCATGTGCCGCAACAGCTGAATCCAGAATCGGTTGAAGTAGGTATCGCCGTACCGCCGCCATCGCCAGGTGGTATCAAACGCCATGAAGCCCGTGCGGCCCGAGCCCACAAACTGCGTGGCCAGCAGCACGTGGTTCCCGTAGGCGTTGTGCATCGCCGGGTTCGAGTGCCGCAGCAATACCGTCGCGACGGGCTTCTCACGCCTTACAGGGTAGTGCCAGAAGATGCCACCCAGCTTCGACCAGATCTCCGCGTTCTCCTCCGGCCGATCGGTCAACGCCAGCACCGGGCTGTTCGCTGCAGCAGGCGGAATGGCCGCCGACCATTCCGATCGCTGAAAGTGGCCGAGCTCGTTCAGCACGAGATCCGCCTCGCGTGCATCGAACACCACCGGCAGCAGATCGAGCAGCGGCTTGCACTGGGCCATGTGTGCCAGATGCGGCGTGTTCTGTCTGCTGGCGACGTAGAGCAAACCACAGCCGCGATCGGAGATCATCTTTTCGACCTCCGCCGCCCACGCAGGCGTGATGTCGCCCGGCTTGGGGTCCATCAGCACGATGCAGTCATATTTGGCCAGCTCGCCCGACTCGGTCGGGAAGTGATCGATGATCGTGTTGCCTTCACGCACGGCCCGCACGTCGGCCGACTGCAGCCAACAGCTCACGTCCGCGGTGGTGTCGCGTTCGAGCAGACGTTCGAGATAGCGGTACTCCCAACTCGGCCCGCCCGCGACCAACAGCACGCGCATCTTGTTGGCCAACGCGCGGACGGTAGTCTCTTTGCTATTGTCGTCGGTAATGGTCTCATCGTTGAGCGGCACGACCCGCACGCTGATGCGATCCTCCATCGCCTTGCCGATCTTGTGGCTGAATGTGATGGGCTGCACCTGGCCGCCGCTTGGCACCTGCACCTGCTTGCTCGCCAGTACGCGAGGCTGTTCCTCGCCCGGGCCGCGCTCCAGCAGTTGAACGGTGAGGCTCTCGCCGTCGAGGCCCTCCGCACGCAGGTGCGCGGTGATCTTGAACGGGTCCTGCACGAAGACGTTGGGCGGTGCCTCCAACGCAGCAACGGCAATGTTGCGCGGCGGCGCCGGGTCCCCAATGCCGATGGTGTAAATCGGAATGCGTTTGTCGCGAGCGTACTGGGCGACGACGTCGAGCGATTCGCCGCGGTTGAATCGCCCGTCAGAGAGGATCACGATGCCCGCTACCGGATTGCCGCTGGTCGATTCCACCGCTTGGCGAACTGCACGGCCGAGGTCGGTCGCCGGCATGTCGGGCTGCAAGGTATCAAGCTTGGCCGCCAGTGCCGATGCCGGTTGGCTGGTCGCCGCCGACGCGTGCTGGTCATCACCGTGCATGCCAATCTCGCCGACCGAAGCGGGCGAATCACCAAAGCGGAACACACGCACGCTGTTGCGCGCAGCCAATTCCCGCAGAAACGCCCCCTTATCGTGCCCGAGAACCTGCCGCACCAACGCCCATCTCTCCGGTCCCTTTTGGCCGGCACTTTCGCTGACTAACTTCATGATGCGTGCAGCCTCGGCCGGATCGCGATAGCGGTCGGGCAAGCTCATACTTGCGGACGAATCCACCAGCACCAGCGTGTACGCCTCGCTGCGCCGATGCAGATACGTGGCCAGCACCGGCTCCAGCCACACCACCGCGAGCAGCAGCACCACCATGCAACGCAGCGCCGCCAGCGTGCGGCGCATGCGGGTCGATGCCCCCGACCGCTGCTCGTGCGCATAAAAGAACACGATCCCCGCTAACAACAGCACGAGCAGCACGATGGCTGCGAAGCCGAACCATCCGCCGGGCGCGTGCGCGAACTCGAAGCGTCGCTCGACAGTCTCGGCAGCCAGGATGTTCAAGCCGCTGGTCATGCTGTTGTCGGCCTTCGAAAAGCTCTACGCCAGTTCTTGTCCGCACCAAACCACCAGGCCAGTCCCTGTTCGAGCATCAACACCATCAGCAGTGCAGACAGTACGAACGGCCACAACTCCTGGCGGGCCTCGGACGGTGCATAGTCCGCGAGCGTTTCACCTGTCACGTAGGCAGGCTTGAGCTCGCCCATCGACGCGATCAACGCCTGGCGATCGGCCCGCCGTACGTCCGACTCGCGCGGGTCGAGGTTGACCGCAATCTGGCGAGTCTGTGCCTCGCCGCCGCTTCGCTGCAGTTCGAACTGGTACAAACCTGGACGGCTGGTGTCCGCCCATTCAATCGCGTACTGCCCGCGGTCGTTGCCTCGGGCCTCGATCCGCATGGCCGGCGTGCTGGGAAACGTGGGCAGCTTGAGCAGGGCGGTCGGCTCGTATGCAGGGATGTTCAACGGCAGACGAATGGGCTCGCCCACCAGCGTATCGTGAAGGCCGTCCGCTGGCCGGGCCACATATTGCATCAGCTCCATCATCAGCACGACGTACACCGGCTGGTCGGCAAGATTGTTCCACTCCTTGTCGGCAGAACTGGCAAACAGCAGCACTCGCCCGGCACCGAACCGCCGCTCAACGAGCATCGGCGTGTGATCCTGATCGGCCAGTTGCATCAGCACGCGAGTCGGCGAGCGTTCTTCCGGCTGCGTTGTCTTGTTCTTCGGGATAGCTTCAGTTCGCTGAGTAGTTACGCTCGGCAGCTCGCAACCGAACCATTGCCATACCAAGCTATCGCCCAACAACGTTGGTGCCGCCCGGCCGAACCTCCGTACCACAGGACTGTCAAGCTCGCTGGTGGTAAGCCGATAGCCCGGCTGCCGATCAGGTGCCGTAATCTGGTCACCAAGCTTAACCGGCAGAATCCCCTCGCCGTTGCGGTACAGCAGCCGGTTGTAACCCGCGCCGTCTACCTGATCGCCGAGGAAAAACACCACTCCGCCGCCGTTTTTAGCGTATTCCTCGAGTCGTGCTCGCGACTGCTCGGTGATGCGGTTGACGTTGAGCAATGCAACCACGTGATAGTCGGCCAGATCGGCGACCTCGAGCTCATTCTCGTTGATAATGGTCGTGTCATTGCCGCTGAACTCCGGCCCTTCCGGCCGCAGCGCGACGTTGAGCAGAAATGCTTCATCCTGGTACGGATCGGGCGAGGCCTCACCATTGACCAGCAGAATACGCAGCGAATGCTCCACCGGCACGGCCGTGGAACGCGTGTTGTCCGCTGGCAGGGCGTCTGGCTGCAACTCGACGGTCAGCCGTTGCGAGCCTTCCTGTCCAAAGGCGATTTCCACTGGTACGTCGGCGGTCTGATTGGCGGGCAACGCCGGCACCGGCACCGGCGGTAGGGCGGTATCGCCTGCGTATACCTGCATCTGACCGGCCGGTGCGGTTTCCTCGCCGAAGTTGGCCACTCGCACCAGGTATCGCCCAACCACGCCGGCCAAGGCCTGCGATTGCTCTGGACGGATGCCGACGATGCAGCGGTTGCTCGCAATCTTGTGGCCGACGTCGATCAGCAGCACATCCAGACTGCGGTTGCGATCGGCCCACCCCGCCAACACCGCCGCAGGACCGCTCACTGTGCCGTTCACACTCTTCTCTTTTCCCCCTTCTACCTTCCCCGCTTTCTCACTTTCCCACTTGTCCGCTGCACTCAACCAGTCCACCGCCTGAAAATCGCTGACGACGTACACCGCTGCTCGTAGTGCTGACTTGTGCGAATCAAGCAGGCCACGCACCTCCTTGAGCGCCGCCGGCATGTTCCCCGCATGAAACGACGGCGGTATCGCATTGATGTCGTCCGCCCAGGCCTGTGCGGGAATCTGTGCAACGGCCGAAGCACTGCGGATCGGCTGATCCGGCCGCGACGCTGCAATCACCGTCACGGGATCTTCTGGTGCGACTTCGCGAATATGCTTGATTACCTGCAGCGCCGCCTCGCGAGCCTTGCCGAAAACCGTGCCGCCGTCGCGAGCGGTTGCATCAGCGTCAGCCGTGCCTCCTGTAATGGCGGCATTAGACGCGTTAGCCAGTGCCGTCGTACTGTAGGAGTCGTCCAGCACGATGAAGTGTTCGGTGCGGGTGTTGGACCCCAACGCCGCCACCAGCGACTGCGGCTTGACGAACAAACGCGACAGCATCAGGCCCAGAAAAGCCATGGCCAGGCAACGCAGCCCCAGCAGGATCAACTCTTCCAGCCGCATCCGCCGACGATTGCGACGCTCAGCCTCGAGCAGAAAGTCCGTCGCCGCCCAGCGCACCCGGCGAAACCGTCGCCGATTGAACAGGTGAATCAGGATCGGCAGCGCAGCAGCCCCCAGGCCGGCATATCCAAACGCCGGCGTGATCATGGCCGCCAAAATGTCGCCGCCGAAATAGCTCATGCTGATCGTTTCGTCATTCGTGCTTCTTCATTTGCTGGTGCGAGAACCTTATATCGCTGGTGCGGGAATCCCTTCCCGCGTCCGTTACTGTCGCTGGTGCGGGAATCCTTTCCCGCACTTCCTTCCTGCGGGAATCCCTTCCCGCGTCCGTCAGTCCATCACCTACTCGTCCGCCGCATGCGTCCGGCCAGGTATGCCGCCAAGCCGGCCTCGATCGGCTCGTGCGTGCCCAGTAGCAGATAGTCGATGCCATGATCCACGCAGGCCGAGCGAATCTTGCTGATGAACTCCTGCACGATCTGCAGGTACGATTCGCGTAGCGACTGCGGATCGACGAGGGCCTGTATGCCCGGCTGCTCGAGCCCTTCAAACAACGTGTTGTCGTTGAAGGGGAACAGCAGCTCATCATGATCGAGCACGTGCATAACGATCACGTCCTGCCGCCGATGCCGCAGCCTCTGCAGGCCGGCGACGACATCGTCCACGTTGGTCAGCAGATCGCTTATCAGCACCAGCAGCCCGCGTTGCCGCACTCGCTCGGCCACGTTGGCCAGCAGCATCTTTACATCCGTGGTGCCCTCAGGCTGTTGATGCTCGAGCAGATCGATCATGCTCCGCAGTTGCGCAGCGTGCGACGTAGGCGGAATCTGCTCGCGAATGTCGTGATCGAAAAGCACCAGGCCTGCCGCATCCTGCTGGTGCATGAGCAAGTAGATGAGCGAAGCAGCCAGCGTCGCGGCGTAATCGAACTTGTTCCGCCAGCCAGCCCGCAATTGCGAGCCGCGGGGGTTGTCCCCGCGCATCCCGCGTCCAGCACCCCGTGCCCCGTCCTCCGGATACAGCATCGACTTCGAGCAATCCAACAGCACCGTCGTGCGCAGGTTGGTCTCTTCCTCGTACTGCTTGATGTACAGCCGATCGCCGCGGGCGAACAGCCGCCAGTCGATGTGCCGGGTGTCATCCCCTGGCACATACTCGCGGTGCGAGGCGAACTCCACACTGAAGCCGTGATACGGGCTCCTGTGCATGCCCGAGATGAACCCCTCGACGATCGTGCGGGCCCGCAGTTCGAGCCGCCCGATCTGCGTGAGGATCTCAGGATCCAAGTACTTTCTGTAGTCTGCCATCCTGGGTTAACGCACTCTGGTTGGGAGGGGTCTGGTCCAGCAACTCGTCGATCAGCCGATCGGTGCTGTAGCCTTCCGCCTCGGCCGAAAAATTGGTCACAATGCGATGACGAAGCACCGGCGAAGCCACCGCCCGCACGTCGTCCACGCTCACATGATGCTGTCCGTGCAGCAGTGCTCGCGCACGCGCCGCCTGCAGCAAGAACTGTACCGCTCGTGGACCGGCACCCCAGGTCACCATGCGTTCGACGATCTCCGGCGCCGTCGGTCCGTCATTCTCCGCGACTGCCCGCGCAGCCATCACCTGTCGGCGTGGCCGCGTCCGCCGCACGATGTCCAGCGCGTGCGAGACCACGTGCTGAGCCGCCGGCACGCGCCGCACCGTGGTCTGCAACTCCAGCACCTCCGCCGCCGACAGTACCGCCGGTATCGATTCACGTGCAGCCTCGATATCCGCCCCGGTCAGCTCGGCGATGCGCATTTCCTCCTCGTAGCTGGGGTAGCCCACGAACACCTTGAACATGAAGCGGTCCTGCTGTGCCTCTGGCAACGGATACGTGCCTTCCTGCTCGATGGGGTTCTGCGTGGCCAGCACGAAGAACGGCGGCTCCAACGCATGCCGCTGTCCGCCCACGGTGACCTGCCGTTCCTGCATGGATTCGAGCAGTGCCGCCTGCGTTTTGGGTGGCGTGCGGTTGATCTCGTCAGCCAGCACCACATTGGCAAACACCGGCCCGCGCAAAAACTTGAACGCTCGCGTGCCGGTGGTGCGATCCTCCTGAATGACCTCCGTGCCGGTGATGTCCGACGGCATCAGGTCGGGCGTAAACTGAATGCGCGAGAAACTCAAGCTCAGCGAGCGGGCCAGCGTCGAAATCATCAGCGTCTTGGCCAGCCCCGGCACGCCCTCGAGAATGCAGTGCCCGCCGGCAAACAGCGCGATGAGCAACTGCTCGACCACGCTGTCCTGACCGACAATCACCTTGCGTAGCTCCTCGCGAATGCGTGCTCCCGCCTCGCGAAGCCGCTCAGCCGCCGCCAAGTCGTCAGGAGAACCTGTTGAGTCCTTCGTTGCATCAGTCATTTAGCATCACCTTTTATTTGCACCACGGAGGCCAGAGACACAGAAAAGAAAGTCCTGCCCACAGATCACACGGATAAAGGCATGTGTCCGTGCACGTCGTTGGACCGGCTAGCCGTTCATGCGAGTGGCCCATCTTGCGCCTTCTGTATCTGTGTCAATCTGTGTCATCTGTGGGCAACTCTTCTGTTCCTTCTGGTTCAGTTCACCTCTGCAGAATCGGCAAATACCCATACGGTATCTGCAGAATAAACGTCGCCAGCGCCGTGCCATATACTGTACCTACTGAGTCCCCCTCCCACGAGCCGTCCGCATTCTGGCTGGCCAGCAGGGCGTCGCGCATGGAGGGGAAGTACCACTCCCAGTCCTTCTGACCGCTCAACCACATGACCTGCGACATATAAAAATGTGCGTAGAAGTAATGTCCCCACGCACCGGTCTGATTGCTGCCGCGGCCGATACGCTGCTTGATATAGTCGAGAGCCTTGAGCGCCAGCGGATTTCTGTAATCGCCGGCATTGAACCAGCACGCCACCGCCGCTGCAGTGATCGGCGGCCGACTGCTGCCCTGGCGGTCGGCGCGATAGGCGATCCCGCCATCCGGCAACGCCGACTTCTCCAGGTAGCCAAGGGCATTATCGATCACTCGCTTGGGTACCGCGATGCCCGCATTGCGAGCCGCCCGCAGACCCTGCAACTGCGTGATGGTGACCGAGCCTTCGTCGCTGGTCGAATCCGGCGTGTACATCCAACCGCCCAGCTTGCTCTGACTGCGTGCGGTCAGTTCGACGCCGTGCTCCAGCACCTTTGTGATTGCCTCCTGGCGAGCACCGTCTTCCTCCATGCCGTGCAGCTCCCCAAGAAACAACAGGCTGAAGCCGTGCCCGTACATCGACCGGCTCTCTTCCTCCATGCGGCTGATCAAACCGTTCGGCCCCGCCGAGGCCAGCACGAAGTTCGCCGCCCGGCTGACGTTCTGAGCATACTTGCCCTGTGTAGTCGTGTTGCCGTTAGCCAGAAACGCCAAGCCCGCCAACGCCGTCATGGCCACCGGATACTGTCCCATCGGCCCGGCATGACGCCATGCCCCGTCGCGCGATTGACTCCGTGCCAGGTACTCCAAGCCGCGATCGATGGCCGCCTGCGTCTCCGGCGTGATCAGCGGCGGCAGCGCAGCGGGTTGCTCGCCGCGCGCAAAGGACGGCACGAGCATCAGCCCAGCAACGGCAAGGACCGCCAGGTCAGACAATGGTCTGTTCGGTCTCAACAACGGCTTAATTCTCCGATTCCTCAGGCGTACTACGATCTTCCGACGGCTCCGGCCCTCCCGAACTCGACGACAGTTCAAAACGAACGCGCGTCGAACCATAAAAAGCAGTCACACTGTCCGACCATAACTGTAAGTCGAGCAAGTGCGGCTGCCCGTCGGTCAGATCGACATCCAGTGTGCGTTTCTCGCCGATCACCGAACCGGTCTTCTTGTCCAACAGCGAGAACTCCAGCTTGCCTTTCGTGCCGGGCGTGTTGAGGACGATGGGCGCCGCTCCGTCCGGCAGACGCGACTCGATCGGTATCGGCTGATAGACCAG